>NZ_JBALMS010000025.1:0-41629 GCF_036962205.1 Bacillus sp. JJ664
TTCTTGATTATTTAGCATTTGACATCCATAACATACTTTAGGTTTCATATGATATTTACCTTGACGATTTAGTGTAAATCTATAATGAACTCCTCCAAACTGATTATCTGATATAAATGTATGAAATCTTGATGAGGAGGTATGTAATGAATCAAAAGAACCTTTGTAAGTAATAAAAGTCTCCAAACTAATTTCAGTACCAATTACATATTCACGAAAATCTACAGACCAGAAAGTATTTTCTCCTTTAAATTGAATCGTTTTAGGACTAACAACTTGCTTACTATGATCTGCACTTGATGTCAAAGTAAAAGTTAAAAAGAAGAAATAGAAAAAGAGAAAAGCAAAACTGAATTGTTTAATTTTCATCTGAATAACTCCTGTTTTTCATACTATGTAACGAATCTTAAATCCGTATACAATACATTCTATATCAAAACAAAAAAACTCCTCAAAAATGAGGAGTTTTTTTATTACATAAATTCAGCAACTAATTTTTCGAATTGATCTTTTTCTAATTGAAGGTCAGATTCCACTAGTGGATTTTCACTGTACCCAGAAATTAATTCTTGGTAAGATTTTTGTTCCTTATTTTGGTAGATAAGACCAGTTACTAAACCTTTATTTTGCATTAATGTTTGCATTGCCATTTCTTTATTTGATGGATCATATCCTTCAATGTCAGAAAGTTTCACTAGGTTTTCTTTAAACCAATCATAAGTGTTTACTTTATTGTAAGTAACACATGGACTAAATACGTTGATTAATGAAAATCCTTTATGATTGATACCTTGCTCGATTAATGAAGTTAATTCTTTTAAGTCACTTGAGAAACTTTGTGCAACGAAAGTTCCACCAGCTGTTAGCGCCATTTCCATTACAGAAAGTGCTGATTCTACTGAACCTTGTGGCGTACTCTTCGTTTTGAAGCCTACATCACTACGAGGTGAAGTTTGACCTTTTGTTAATCCGTAAATTTGGTTATCCATTACGATATAAGTAATGTCGATGTTACGACGAATTGCATGGATAGTATGACCTAAACCGATAGCGAATCCATCTCCGTCACCACCAGAAGCGATAACAGTTAGATCACGGTTAGCCATTTTTACACCTTGTGCAATTGGAAGTGAACGACCATGGATACCATGTAAACCGTAAGAGTTGATATATCCAGAGATACGACCAGAACATCCGATACCAGAAATTACTGCAAGATTATCAGGTTCTAAACCAACATTAGCTGCTGCACGTTGAATTGATGCTTGAACTGAGAAATCTCCACATCCAGGACACCAGTTTGGTTTGATATTATTACGAAATTCTTTAAATGTTGCCATTTAGAACAACTCCTTCCTTGCAAGTGTTGTAAATTTCTTTTGGTAAGAAAGGATTTCCATCATATTTTAAGAAGCTTGAAATCTTTTCAGCATGACCACAATTCATTTTTATAATGCTTGCTAATTGACCAGTAGCATTATTCTCAACAACGATTACACGTTTAGCTTTTTTAAGCTCTGGTAAAAGCTCAGCAGTTGGGAATGGGTGAATTAAGCGAATGTGAGCATGATTTACTTTAATGCCTTCTTGCTCTAAACGAACCATTGCCTCTTCAATCGCACCACGAGTTGAGTTAAAACCAACTAATAATACATCTGCATCATCATATTTAGAATTAACTAACACTGAATTTGGGAAACGTAGGTTGTTTAACTTACGCATACGTTTATCCATTTGCTGGTTACGGTTAATCGGTGACTCAGATGGTTTACCCATTTCATCATGTTCAACACCAGTAACGTGGTGAATTCCACCTTTCATACCTGGTACTACACGTGGAGATACTCCGTCTTCAGTCACTTCATAACGCTTGAAGTACTCTTTATTTTCTGGAACAGGTAACTCTTGTTTATAATCAAACTTACCACGACGAATTTGAACATTCTCAAATTGAAGAGGTTCTACAGTTTGTTTACCAAGAGATAACTGTAAGTCTGTAATTAGGATAACAGGAACTTGATATTCTTCAGCTACGTTAAACGCTTCCACCATATCGTAGAATGCTTCTTCTACTGTACTTGGAGCGATTACTACTTTAGGAATCTCACCGTGAGTACCATAGATCATAGCCATTAAATCAGATTGTTCTTGTTTTGTAGGAAGACCAGTACTTGGACCACCACGTTGTGTATCAACGATTACTAGAGGAACTTCAGTAATACCTGACAGACCGATTGCTTCCATCATTAATGATAATCCAGGGCCAGCTGAAGCTGTTAATGTACGTACACCAGCGTAGTTTGCACCAATCGCCATTGTACATGCAGCAATCTCGTCCTCAGTTTGGATAACTGCTCCACCAAACTTAGGTAATTTTTGAATTAAGTATTCCATAATTTCAGATGCCGGAGTAATTGGATACGCTGCCATAAAACGAGAACCACCAGCTAGTGCACCCATTGCGATTGCATCATTACCGATTAAGAACATACGTTTTTTGCCATCAGCACCTGCTAATTGCATTTTATTTACATTCACGCCAAGCATTTCTCTCATTTCTTCTGCTCCACGTGCAATTGCTTCTATGTTTTTCTCAACAATTTGTTGACCTTTTTTACCAAATATTTCATCTACAACTTCTCTGAAAACTTCAATTGAAAGACCTAAAATTGCACTTGAAGCTCCAACTGCAACCATGTTTTTCATTAATGAAGTACCAAGCTCAGTTGCTAAATCTGTAAATGGAATTGAATAAAGCGTTACATCAGTTGAATCTGGAATTGTCGGATTAAATTTAGCATCAGCGATTACAATACCGCCTTTGCGTAATTCATAAAAGTTCACATCGATCGTTTCTTGGTCAAAGGCTACTAAAATATCTAAGTCATCTGAAATTGCGCGAACTTCAGTTGTACTTACACGAATTTTATTATTTGTGTGACCACCTTTAATACGTGAAGAGAAATGTCGGTAACCGTATAAATAATAACCTAAACGGTTTAACGCAATTGCAAATATTTCTCCTGTACTTTCGATACCTTCACCCTGTTGTCCTCCAACTTTCCATGAAAGTTGTTCTATCATTTCCTACACCCCTTTGAATGCCCTCATTCGTAGTAAATTAAAAATTAAAATATTGCATATTTGCATATCATTCATTTTTTTATAAAAAGAATGAAAGCGATTTAAAACATATCTTTTGATATGAGTTAATTCGCTTTCAATTCTAGACCTTATATTCAAAAAAATCAATGATTTTAGCACAAATTATTCCTATAATTTTTATATTTTTATTATTCTGAACAAATAACCTGTTATTTAAAATGTATATAGGATGAATAATTGTTGTACATAAAGCCTTTTACTTGTTCTTCAGTATAAAATTTAAGGAGTTCATTTGTAAGATTTTGATATTGTCCAACGTGATGTAAATTCGTTGGATGATTTTCGATTCCATCAAAATCAGAGCCCATCGCGATACATTTTTCGCCACCAAGAGCACACATATGATCAATATGTTTAATCAAATCAGAAATTGTTGCAGCACCTTCATCTACTACAAATGGAGGATAAAAATTAATACCTACTATTGCATTTCGACTAAACATTGCTTTTAATTGCTCGTCATTTAAGTTTCGCGGGTTTTTGCAAATTGATTTTGCATTTGAATGTGTAGCAGTAGGATATTTCGCTTGATGAAATGCGTCCCAAAAAGCTGCTTCACTACAATGAGAAAGATCACACCACATATTATGCTCATTTAAGTAATGAACTACACTTCTACCAAAATTCGTTAGACCACCATTTCGTTCCTCAAGAATACCATCAGCTGCCTCATTCGCAAAATTCCATACTAAACCGACGCTACGCACGCCTAGACGGTGAAGAATTTTTAAACGATTAATATCACCTAATAATGCGTCACAACCTTCAAGCGTTAAAATTGCACCCATTTCATGTGATTGTAATGTCGTCTCATCTTCTTTTCTCCGAATTACTTTAATATTATTCTCAGATGTAGCAATTTTTTCATAAAATAGAGTAACACATTGCAATGCCGCATCAAATTTGATTAATTTATGTATACTTTCAGGAATATAAATTGCATAGCATTGTACTTTGCTATTTCCTTGTTTTAATTTTTCTACTGAAACTTGCAGGGTCTCACCATTGTGAAAATTGATTGAAGGCTTTTCTAATAGTTTCATCAATACGTCACAATGTGCATCAAATATTTTCATATCGTAACTTCCTTCCGATTTATTAGACTATTTACATTATTCTATCATATTCTTCCTATCATGTATGTTTATTATAAAAGTGCAAAATAAAACAACCTGCTCGCATGTTGCTAACAGGTTGTTATTATTAACGAGGTTCAACGATTAATTTGATCGCTGTTCGCTCTTCCCCATCGATTTGAATGTCTGTAAATGCAGGGATACAAATTAAATCCACTCCGCTTGGTGCAACAAATCCTCTTGCAATTGCAACTGCTTTCACTGCTTGGTTTAATGCACCAGCGCCGATTGCTTGAATCTCTGCAGTGCCACGCTCTCTTAATACACCTGCAAGTGCTCCTGCTACAGAATTAGGGTTTGATTTTGCTGAAACTTTTAATATTTCCATTCCTAGATCCTCCTTGTTACTAAAAAAGCTATTATTGTGTACAATAAAAACTATTCTTGATAACAAGAAGATATTCCTGCTAAATTTTTAAAGTTTTTTAAAAATTTTTACTATTCTTTTAATTAAGATAGTAAGGCTTGATGATCGTCATTAATTTGGATACGTTTTATTGATTTCGCTCTTCCAGAATTCTTGTCTAATTCAATGATTACACCACTTAGCTGGCCTCTTCCTTCATCCACTTCAAAGCGTACTGGAAGATTCGTTAAGAATTTTTTTAAGACTGCTTCCTTTGTAACGCCAAGCACTCCATCATATGGACCAGTCATTCCAACATCAGTTATGAATGCAGTCCCCTCAGGTAACACTCTTTCATCTGCAGTTTGAACATGTGTATGCGTACCTACAACCGCTGTTACACGACCATCTAAATACCATCCCATTGCAATTTTCTCACTTGTAGCTTCCGCGTGGAAATCGACAAAAATGATATTTGTTCTTTTCTTAGCTAGTTTAATTAACTCATCTGCTTTTTTAAACGGACAATCAATCGCTGGTAGGAATGTTCTCCCTTGTAGATTAATCACGGCAATCTCTATATCATTGAAGTTTAAAAATACCAAACCATTTCCTGGCGTTCCTTCTGGGTAATTTGCTGGCCTTACCAGATACTTTGCGTGATCGATAAATTCAAATATTTCTTTTTTATCCCATGCATGGTTACCAAGTGTGACTGCCTGAGCACCTAACTCTAAAAATTCACGATAGATTTTCTCAGTAATCCCTTTACCATGTGCTGCATTTTCCCCATTTATAATCGTTACTGAAGGACTAAAATTTCTTTTTAAAGATTGTAAATGTGTCTTTACCATATCTCTACCATTTGAACCTACTACATCACCAATAAACAAAATTCTCATCTTCTTACATCCTTCCAAATTTGCATATTCTTCTTATAGAACATACAAATATCTTACCTACTATATTACCCAAAAATATGAAAAGCTCCTTTACTAGTACAATCAAAATCTTTCATCCATGAGAAAGATCAGATTGTTTAGTTGGAGCTCCAATTATTTCACATAAAAGAAAATAAAGTGGCAATTGCCACTTTATTTTGCATACTCAACAGCGCGAGTTTCACGAATAACCGTAACTTTGATATGCCCTGGATAATCCAGTTCATCTTCTATACGTTTTCTTATATCTCTTGCTAATCTATGAGCTTGTAAATCATCAATCGTATCTGGTTTCACCATGATTCGTACTTCTCGGCCTGCTTGAATAGCGAATGACTTTTCAACACCCTCATACGATTCAGAAATTTCTTCTAGTTTTTCTAATCGACGAATGTAGTTTTCTAATGTTTCGCTTCTTGCACCTGGTCTAGCTGCAGATAATGCATCAGCAGCTGCTACTAATACAGCAATAATTGATGTAGGAGCAGTATCACCGTGGTGTGACGCGATACTATTAATAACTACTGGATGTTCTTTATACTTAGTCGCTAGTTCAACACCGATTTCAACGTGGCTACCTTCAACTTCATGGTCAATTGCTTTACCAATATCATGAAGTAATCCTGCGCGTTTAGCTAACTTTACATCTTCGCCAAGCTCAGCTGCCATTAGACCCGCTAGATTTGCTACTTCCATTGAGTGTTTTAACACATTTTGACCATAACTAGTTCTAAATTTCAGACGACCTAATATTTTAATTAAGTCTGGGTGAATTCCATGAACGCCAACCTCAAAAGTAGTTTGTTCACCGACTTCACGTATGTACTCATCTACTTCACGTCTTGATTTTTCAACCATTTCTTCAATTCTAGCTGGATGGATTCGACCATCTTGTACTAACTTATCTAATGCAATTCTCGCAGTTTCACGACGAATTGGATCAAAACCTGATAAAATAACAGCTTCAGGCGTATCATCAATAATTAAATCAATACCTGTTAATGTTTCTAAAGTACGTATGTTTCGACCTTCTCGACCGATAATACGGCCTTTCATTTCATCATTTGGAAGATTTACAACAGATACTGTTGTCTCAGCAACATGATCTGCAGCACAACGCTGGATTGCTAATGATAAGATATCCTTAGCTTTCTTATCAGCCTCTTCTTTTGCACGAGCTTCTGTTTCTTTTACTAAAATTGCTGTTTCATGGGATAGCTCATTTTCGACTTTAGAAAGAATTAACTGTCTTGCTTCTTCACGATTTAAGCTAGAAATACGTTCTAACTCTTCTTGCTGAGCAGCAATTAATGCCTCTATCTTGCTTTCCAGTTCTTCTATCTGCTGTTGTTTTAAAACAAGAGAATCCTCTTTTCTTTCAAGTAAAGACTCACGTTTAGCAAGTCCATCATCTTTACGGTCAAGATTCTCTTCTTTTTGCATCAAACGATTTTCTTGCTTTTGTATTTCACTACGACGATCTCGAATTTCGTTTTCTGCATCTGTACGAATTGTGTAAATTTCGTCCTTTGCTTCTAACAAAGCTTCTTTTTTAATTGATTCTGAATCACGTTTAGCATCTTCAATAATTTGATTTGCATGATTAGTTGCGCCATTAATTTTAGCTTCTGCAATGGACTTACGAACAAAAAATCCAACAACGTAACCGACTCCGAAAGTGGCAAGCAATACGAAGATGATCCAAATTATATCTTGTGCACCCATGATTTCACCTCCTCTTGCTATTTAATTAGTTTCATTTTTGTCGGCTTGTATATTGTATTAATAAATTGCATCAACATACAGCACATTAAAATTCAATTTTCATTTCAAAGTAATATTTTTTTAGAATATACACTTAAATATTAAATCTCTTACCAAATGATGTCAAGCCTTGTAACCTGCTTACTTGCTTGATTTATCAATATTTATTACATTTTTACTAGATTTCATACATAGAATGTAAAATTTTATACTATAAAAGAAAAATATATTGAAAAATACTCGTCTTTATTTATTCAATTTTATTTATAAATCTATCCTAAAATTTGATAGTTTGAGTTCAATAAATTCTTTTATCGAGTCTTCTATTCTGAATTACGGACTTTAAAATCAAATGATCTACTTAGTTTCAATTCCAAATGCAATTATTCTTAACTATTAAAAAAAGCGAGTGCTGATTGGTAGCACCCGCTTTTTACTAAATAAAGCTATTAACTATTTAGATAAACAATTACTAAGTAGTTAATTCATCATTTCAAAAGCTTACTCCTCTAATAAAGAAAATTGATCTTCATCTTCATCAGGTACAGTTACAGTCTTATCTAAACTATAGTGCTCACGAATAGATGCTTTAACAGTATCACGTATATCTTTATTTTCTTTTAAGAATTGCTTAGCATTTTCACGACCTTGTCCAAGACGCTCTTCATTGTATGAATACCAAGCACCGCTCTTAAGAACGATATCTAAATCAGAACCAATATCTAGGATTTCTCCTTCTTTAGAGATTCCTTCTCCGTACATAATATCCACTTCTGCTTGTCTGAACGGAGGCGCTACTTTATTTTTAACAACTTTAATCTTCGTTTTATTACCAACAATATCATTACCTTGTTTTAATTGTTCAGCACGACGCACTTCTAAACGTACAGATGAATAGAATTTTAACGCACGTCCACCTGGTGTTGTTTCAGGGTTACCAAACATTACCCCTACTTTTTCACGAATTTGGTTAATAAAGATTGTAATTGTTTTTGATTTATTGATTGCACCAGAAAGCTTACGTAATGCTTGTGACATTAATCGAGCTTGTAAACCAACGTGAGCATCTCCCATATCTCCTTCAATTTCGGCTTTTGGAACTAAAGCTGCAACTGAATCGACAACAATAATATCAATTGCACCACTTCGAACTAATGCTTCTGCAATTTCAAGTGCTTGTTCCCCTGTATCCGGTTGAGATAATAATAATTCATCGATATTTACGCCTAACTTTTGAGCATAAATAGGATCTAATGCATGCTCAGCATCAATAAACGCTGCTTGTCCACCTTGAGCTTGAACCTCTGCAATAGCATGTAGTGCTACAGTTGTTTTACCTGAACTCTCAGGTCCATAAACTTCGACAATACGGCCTCTTGGATAACCACCTACACCTAATGCTATATCTAGCGCTAACGATCCACTAGAAATAGTTGAAATCTGGCGATCAGTTTGCTCACCAAGCTTCATAATTGAACCTTTACCAAATTGTTTTTCTATTTGTTTTAAAGCCATTTCTAAAGCAGCTTGACGATCACTCATTTATTTTCCTCCTCAAATTACAATCCATTTATATATCTTATATTTACATCATAACTGTTTTTTGTTCGTTTGCCAACAAAAAAATAGAACGTTTATTCGATATTTTTTGTATTCAAAGTAGAATTCCCCAGAATAGAAACGTTTGTTTCGTATTTTATCCTCTATAAAACTAAAAAACTATTAAATTAAGTATATGAAAATTAAAAAACTCGGTAATTTAACCGAGCTTTCTAATTATAAAATATGAAGTTATAATTTATAAGTCTTGACTTTCATTAATTAATTTCACTAATAGACTTGCTCCGTTTTTCACGCTAGAAAGCCTAATTTGTTCTCTACTTCCGCTAAATTGGAATTCTTTAACAACAGCTGGAGATTCACCAATTTTAATACCGATAAAAACCTTACCTACAGGTACTTCCTCAGTTGCAATTGGTCCAGCTTCTCCCGTAAAGCTAATTGAGACATCACTCCGTGTGATTCTTTGAATGTTTTCAACTAACGACTTAGCACACTCAATACTCACAGCGCCTTCTTTTTCAAGTAATTCTTTTGGAACATTTAATAGATTTTGTTTCACTTCATTTGAATAACAAACAATACTTCCTTTAAAGATCGACGAATTACCAGGAATATCTGTCACTCGTTTACTAAATAATCCACCTGTTAAGCTTTCAGCAGCTGATAATGATAGATTGTGTTCTTTTAAATTTTTTGAAAGTACGCTGAACAAATTATCGCCATTTGAGCCATATATATATTGTCCTACACGCTCTCGGATTTGATGTTCAGCTTGCGCAATTAATTTATTAGCAGTTACTTCATTCTCAGCACTTGCAGTAACTCTAAGCATAACCTCACCTTCACTCGCTAAGGGAGCAATGGTTGGGTTCGACTGATTTTCAAGTAAATCGATAATCTTCGTTTCTAAAATAGACTCGCCAATTCCAAAAAACTTAAGTTCCTTTGATACAATTGTGCTTGTTTCCTTACCTTTTAAGAAATAAGGAATTAATTCATTTTCTACCATTGGAATCATTTCTTTTGGGGGACCTGGTAACAATACAAATTGTTTATTTTCACCTTCGTAAACCATCCCTGGAGCCATTCCATTATGATTGATTAAAACATGTGCGTCATGAATAACTAAAGCTTGTTTTTTATTATTCTCAGTCATCGGTCGGTTAACTTTTAAGAAATATTGTTCGATAAATTGTAATGAAGGTTCATGAATGACCAATGTTTCATTTAAAAATTCAGCGACAACTTCTTTTGTTAAATCATCTTTAGTTGGTCCAAGCCCACCTGTTAATATGATTAGATCGCTGCGTGTTGTGGCAACCTCTAATACATGCTTCAATCGTTCTGCATTATCTCCTACAACAGTTTGGAAATGATGGTGATAACCAAGTGTAGACAAGTGTTTAGCTAAAAATTGAGCATTGGTATTCGCAATTTGACCTAATAGAAGTTCGGTTCCAACCGCAATAATTTCAGCCTTTTTCATATCATTTCCTCCCATTAATACAAGTTACATTGATTTAATAAGAACTTCTCTATTTTTATAGAAGTAATCCCAACCAGAATACACAGTATAGAAAAGTGCAACCCATAGAGATACGTCAGCAATTGAAAACGGTAAGAAGTTAAATGGGAAATCATGTAAGAAGTAAGCAGAAATTGCAACAATTTGAGCCCATGTCTTAATTTTCCCTAACATTGCTGCCGCATGAACTTCACCAGATCCAGCTAAAATCATTCTTAATCCAGTTACGGCAAATTCTCTACTAATTATCACAATTGTGATCCATGCTGGTACGTAATGAAAATCAGTTAAAATAATTAAAGCAGAAGAAACTAGTAACTTATCTGCAAGTGGGTCTAAAAACTTCCCAAAGTTTGTTACTAAGTTATACTTGCGTGCAAAATGACCATCTATAAAATCAGTAACGGATGCTATGATAAAGATAGCCGCCCCTACGAGATGATTAACGGGTATGGAGTCACCAAGTAATGTAACATTCCCCCATCCGAAGTCAATTAACACAACAATCATAAATAGTGGTATTAAGCATACCCTTGATACTGTAATCTTATTTGGTAAATTCATGGTAAAAACCTCCAAAACTTTCTAAAAAATGAAGCTAATTTATGAGAAATGAATAAAAGCCATCTTGAAGATGACTATTGATTCATTTTTAAATTTTTAATCGTAATATATTGGTGTACTGAATCCATTGGACTAACAGGGAACTCAAATACTTCATCATTGATTCTTAATTCAACAGCTTGTGTTGCACCAATATTTAATGTTACTTCTTCTTCATCAGTAAAATCAAAAGTCTGATTTTTAGATTCATTGATCATACCTGCAAACAGTGACGATCCAGCTTTATTTTTAATTCCAAGATACACATCACCAGTAGCGCCAATTACTTCTAGTTTAAATTCATCAGTCCCAGTTAATGACACAGTTGTATATTTGCCTTCAGCAGAATCTACAGTAATTTTTTGTGTTGTTTCTTCAGTTTGATTTTCTTCATCCTGAGTAACATCATCTTTCGTATCTTCGTTTGTTGCTTGATCATCTTTATTTGTTTCATCTAAAGCATTATTGTCAGGTTTTTCAATTTCTGAATTTGCATTAGATTGATTTGTATTTGCAGAATTATTATGATCTTTTGTTGGGAACATCACGTAAATTAGAATACAAATGCCAATAATGAGAATGGCAATTAATATTTTTGGTAAATAATCCATTACGCGTGATGACTTCACATTCACACCTAATGGTTCTTTAAGCTTTGAAGAACGTGTAGGCATTTCCTCATGTTTAACTTCTTCTACTTGAATTGAACCTTCTTCAGCGTCTTCTACTGTTGGCTTTTCAACTAAGAAATTCGAGACATCAACATTTACTGTTTCTGCATATTGACGTATAAAAGCACGCACATAAAACTGTCCAGGTAAAATTTCATAGTTACCTTCTTCAATCGCTTCTAAATAGCGTTTCTGTATCTTTGTTAATTCTTGCACATCATCGATCGATAAACCTTTAGCTTCTCTAGCTTCTCGTAATATTTTTCCTAATTCTGTCACAATTTACACCCCAACTAACTTTAAAAATCAAACATTGAGAACGAGTTGTGTCCATCTTTATTTTGGTCTACTAGTTCATATTTAATTTCTTCGTTTTCATCATTTCTTAGTTCTATTATGTAATCAAAATCTTCTAATGAGTATTCAGTCTGTTGTACAAATACGTCAGGATGCTCTACTACTTTTACAGAAGGCATTGCCATGATTTCACGAACCAGTTGCCAATGTTGCTCATTTGCTCTTCTATGAGATAGTATGCCATCTATAATAAATACATTTTCTGAATTATACTCATCTTCTATTAATTGACTTCTTAAAGTTTGCTTTATTAACGTTGAAGATACGAATAACCAACGCTTATTTGCACAAACGCTTGCCGCTACAATTGATTCTGTTTTCCCAACACGAGGCATTCCTCTAATTCCGATTAGCTTATGTCCTGGCATCTTAAATAACTCAGCCATAAAATCAACTAACATACCTAGGTCATCGCGAACGAATCTAAATGTTTTTTTATCATCTTCATCGCGTTGAATATATGAACCATGCCTAACAGCTAAACGATCTCTAAGTGTCGGTTTTCTTAGTTTAATTATTGTTATATTGTCCATTGTATTTAAAATTGATTCAAATCTAGTAATTTGATCATCATTATCACAACCAAGTAGCATTCCACGTTTCATCGTAGCAACACCGTTAATCGTTAATATATTAATCCCTAACATACCAATAAGTGAAGCAATATCTCCAAGTAGCCCAGGGCGATTTTTATGTATTTCATACTCAAAGTACCATTCAACTAACTGCATACTTATACCCCCTTAATATAACTACTTTTACTCTACCTTTTATAATAAACGATTTTACCCTAATAGAAAAGGTAAAATATGTGAATTAGCAAACTTTCAAGGCTTTAATTTACTAGGCAGTGTGCCATCCACCATTTACTCCTAGAATCTGACCAGTTATATAGGAAGATTGTTCGGAAATAAGAAATAGAGCGGAATTGGCTATTTCGTTTGGAGTAGCTAATCTATTTAATGGAATTTCGTCTGCAATACTTTGTAATTCTTCCTCACTAAATGTCTGTAACATATTCGTTTTTACAGCACCAGGTGCAACAGCGTTCACACGAATCCCACTTGGTCCTAGCTCTTTTGCTAATGCCATTACATAAGCATTTTGAGCACCTTTTGTAGTAGAATATAAAACTTCACACGATGCGCCAATTTGTCCCCAAATAGAAGAAATAACTACAATACTACCTGTTTTTTTTGAAACCATTTCTGGAATAAAATGATTAACTAGTTTAATCAAGCTTTTAATATGTAATTGCGTCATTTTATCAATTTCATCATCGCTAGCATCGGTTATTAACCCAAAAATAGATTGGCCGGACGCATAAATAATTGAATCTATTTTTGAGTGACTATCTATTTTTGATAGCAAATCACTAACACCTAGTTCACTTGATAAATCCGCTTGGACAATTTGACAATCAACTTCATTCTCTTTTGCTAGTTCTACTAACATTTTGACACTTTGATCATTCCGATTGTAATGTGCAATCAAATCGTAATTTTCTTCAATACATTTTTGAGATATCGCTAGTCCTATATCTCCACTTGCCCCAACAACCAAAATTCTTTTTCTCATTTTATATTCTCCAATTGTAAGACTTCTATAAATTGAATACCAATAGGGACATATGAACTTATTGTTTTACTACCAAAAGCTCATTGTAAATCAAACTCAAAGGCAAAAACCACCTTTTGAACAGTCGCCTCCGCTTTTCAAATAAAAGGCATCCTATAAAGGATGCCTTCTAGTTTAATGAGGAAGTACGAAGAATTCACTCATATAGTCTTCATTTATTAAATGACTAACACTTGATTTTAAGTCCTCTACTGTAATAGATTGTAGCACACTTACGATCTCAAATAAATTCATATCTAAGAATGCATATCTTGTAAATTGATTTGCGATATATTCTGGTGAATTGAGTGAACGTAAAAAGCCACCTATTTTCTTTTTCACAACTCGATCTACGATTTCTTTTTCCCATTGAAGTGTATTTGCGTCTAATAGGACTTCTTTAATTTTTGCTGATAGTTTTTCTGGTGAGGTTGAATCACCACCGATGATGGCAAATGCAAATCCATTCTCTGCAGAGTAATCATATGAGAACGTGTCATCTATTAGGCCTTCTTCATACATTTCTTGATACGTATTTGATCCTTTTCCGAATAAATAATCGAGTAATAGAGAAACAGTCAACTCATGTTTCAATAGTTCTGAACCTTTTTTCGGTGCATGAAAATCCTTTACCCCAACTAATACTTTAGAAGATTGAACATTCATATGTAACACTTTCTTCTTTTCTGCTGAACTTGCTGTTTCTTCTGGGAAGAACCTTTTTATTTCATTTGCATCTTTAAATGTTTTTTTGTTTTGGTTTTCTTTAATGAGTATCATTGTTTTTTCAGGATCAACAGGTCCTACGACGAAAAATAGCATATTACTTGGATGGTAGAACGTTTCATAGCAAGTGTATAATAATTCTTTTGTAATGTTAGAAATAGATTCTACAGTTCCGGCAATGTCTGTTCTAACCGGATGTTTTCCGTATAGAGAAGCAATCATTCCAAAGTATTGTCTCCAGTCTGGATTATCTTCGTACATTTTAATTTCCTGACCAATGATGCCTTTTTCTTTTTCAACGCTTTGATCGGAGAAATATGGATCTTGCACAAAGTCTAATAAAGTAATTAAATTTTGGTCAACATTATTCGTTGCTGAAAATAAATATGCAGTTCTTGTAAAGCTTGTAAATGCATTAGAAGATGCCCCTTGTTTACTAAAAACTTGGAAAACGTCTCCATCTTTTTTCTCGAAAAGCTTATGCTCTAAAAAATGAGCAATTCCGTCTGGAACAACTAACTTCTCATCTTTACCAAGTGGGATAAATTCAGAATCAATTGAACCATACTTGGTCGTAAAGGTAGCATAAGTTTTGTTATACCCTTCTTTAGGGAGAATATAGACTTTTAATCCATTGCCCATCTCCTCAAAATATAGAGTTTCATTTAGTTGTTCAAAATATTGCTTTTCCATTATGCTCCCTCCTGACCTTTTAAGAAATATGTTGTATGAAGTTTGATTTTATTTGCAACTTGAATGATTTCTTCTTTTGTAACTTTTTCAATAGCAGGTATCCATTCTTCTATTGCACGTTCATTACCGCCTGCGTGATCATTAAATAGTGTTTCGATAATTCCATAAGCAGTATCCATACCTTCTAATAGACTATTTTTTATGACTAATTTTGTTTGTGCAATTTCATCCTCTGTGAAATTACCTTTTCGCATTTCCTCTAGCTGCTCGGCAATAATCGTCGTTGCTTTTTCGTAATTTTCATTCGCAATACCTGACATCACCATTAAAATTGATTTATGGCTCTCAAATCGTGATGCTGCATAATAAGCTAAGCTATTTTTTTCACGAACATTAATAAATAACTTAGAATGCGAATATCCACCAAATAATCCGTTAAATACTTGCAGAGCAAAATACTCAGGATCTTGTATTGATACACCTGTTGTATATCCGATATGTAATTTTGCTTGATTTAATTTTTGCTCTTCGATAATTTCTTGTGGAGATTCAATTGCACTGGCTTTAACCGTATCGAAACCTTTTTGTTCAACACTCGTATTTTTGAAGTTTTCCTCTACAAGCGCTTGGCATTGTTCGAATGAAACATCCCCAACGATATATAAATCAATTAAATCCTGCTGTAATGAAGTTTGATAATATTGATAAAGCTCTTCTGCAGTAATTGATTTAACCGCTTCTGTTTTACCATTCGCTAGTAAAGCATACGGATCATTTTTAAACATTTCTTCTACTAGACGCTGATTTGCATATTTAAGTTTATCATCATTAATTGATTGAATGCGTTGGATTTGACTACGCTTTTGAGTTTCAAGATGCTTTGAAGAAAAGCTTCCATTTTCCAAATAAGGTTTTTGCCAGATTGATGATATAAGAGCAATTGCTTCATTTAATAATGCACTTTGATTTGAAAGGTATTTTTCATTTGCAATATCAATGGAAAAAGACATGACATGAGAGTCACCTTTTTTTGAGACATCTACAAAAAACGTTGCTCCATATAATTCTTCAAGCTTTCTACGAATTTCACCATTTGTAGGAAGTTCCTGAGTTCCACTTTGTAATACATAAGGTAAGATACCTCTGTAAGAAATTGTATCTTCTTCAAGCTTTCCTCGAACTTTTAATGTGATCGAATTTGTTTTAAATTTTTCTGTTGTGATGACATGTAGCTTAATCCCATTTATTTCACTGTTTTTATACTGTAGCAAATTCACTTAAAAACCCTCCTTAGTCAAAAAGTGTTTATTTATACATATTTCCAATATCTTCATTGTATCTCTAATTTTACCAAAAATAAAACCTACTGCTTAGTTTACCCAAATTTCTAAAATTAAAGTATTGGTTCCTGAAGAATGACGATCCCTTTTTGACTGAGTTAGAGTGAATTTATTCGGATTAACTTAGAAATGAAAACTACAAGTGTATCCTTCCAAAATTTACATTCAAAAAAAAGAAGCTTCCTACTGATAGGAAGCTTCTGAAAAGATATTGTATTAACGTTTCCCTTTTTCATAAGCAACACCAACAGATTTTGGTGCTTGAGATGATTTAGAGAAGATAACTAACGCAATAAGAGTTACTACGTATGGGAATAATTTTAATGCTAATGGTGGAATTTCTGCCAAGCTTGGAATTACTTGCGAAACGTTTGCTACTGTAGTTGCTATACCAAAGAATAATGTAGCTGCAAGAATACCTAATGGCTTCCATTGACCAAAGATTAAAGCGGCGATCGCAAGGAAACCTAATCCAGCAACGCTTCCAGTAAACTCACCAGAATATGTTACTAAAATGATTGCTCCCCCTAAGCCTGAAAATGCACCAGAAATGATAACGCCTAAATAACGAATGCGATAAACATTAATACCAGCTGCATCTGCTGCTTGAGGATATTCACCACATGCACGTAAACGTAAACCAAATCTTGTTTTATATATAACAAAAGTACTAACGATTAAAATAAGTAATACTAACCAAGTTGTTGCGTAAGCATTTTTAAAGAAAAGGTCACCGATTATTGGGATATCACTTAAGAAAGGAACATCTCCACGATCCATCCCGTTCACACGAATATTACCTGATCCAGTTAAATTTCTAGCTAAGAATACTGTTAATGCACCTGCAATCATATTGATTGCAATTCCACTAATAACTTGGTCTGCATTTAGATTAATACTAGCAAATGCATGTAATAATGAGAATAAGGCACCTGCAAGAACTGCTACTAATAGACCTACCCAGATGACCCAAGGTTCTCCCGGGTTTGTTTCTTGTAATTTTGAAATTGTTAATGCACTTGCAAAGCCACCAACAACCATTAGACCTTCTAATCCGATATTTACAACACCGCTTCGCTCAGAAAATAGTCCACCTAACGCTACGATTAATAAAGGAATCGTATAGGCAATCGCATATGGGAAAATTTGTATGATAGTATCCATTGCCTTATTTCACCTTCTCTCCAACATTGCTTTCAACTGCTTCTTTTTTATACTTACGTTTCTTTCCGAAGTAATCCGTTACTTTTTTAATTAAAACACTAGTCGCAGCGAAATAAATAATGATTGCAATAATAACATCAGCAATCTCTGGTGGAATTGCAGTCATTGCACTCATAAATCCTTTACCAGAATATAAAAGACCAAAGAAAATTGCTGAGAAGAAAACACCGATTGGTGTATTCATACCTAATAATGCAACAGCAATTCCATCAAAACCTACAGATGGTAAAATACCAATTTGAATTGTTGTAGCATTACCTGTAAATTGAACAACCCCTGCCAGTCCGGCTAATCCACCTGAAATCATCATTGATAAGATTACGTTACGATTTACAGAAATACCTGCATATTCTGCAGCACTGCGATTATAACCTACTGCTTTTAATTCATAACCTAGTACGGTACGATTAATGATAAATGCAATAACAATTACCATGATAACAGCAATAAATAAACCAAGGTTTATATATGATCCTCCGAATAGATCAGATAACCAGTTAATTTTTAGTGTAGCACTATCTGCAAGATTTTTTGATTCAGTTTCAGTATTACCTTTAAAATACTGAGGAACTAAATAGTAAATTGTCCAATAGGCAATCCAGTTCATCATGATTGTAGAAACTACTTCATGTACATTAAATTTTGCTTTTAACAGTCCTGGGATAAATGCCCATAATGCCCCTGCTAAAAATCCAACGATAACCATTAAAGGAATCATAAGGATTGATGGTAAATCAAATGTCAATCCAACAGCAGTTGCACAAAATCCACCAAATAACATTTGTCCAGCAGCACCGATATTAAATAGACCAGTTCTAAATGCGAATGCAACAGAAAGACCTGCTAAAATTAATGGTGTAGCTGTAGCTAATGTATTACCGATACGTTCAGAATTCTGTAACCCACCTTGGAATAAATACGTAAATCCTTCAATTGGATCATTACCAGTTACTGCAATTAATATTGCACCAGCAATTAATCCTAATAAAATGGCAATTAAAGAAATGATTCCGTCCTTTTTCATGCCCCTTCACCTCTCTTTATACCTGCCATCATAAGTCCTAATTCATCTTCATTCGTATTTTTCGCATCAACAATATCAATGATTTCCCCACCATTTACAATTGCAATACGGTCAGAAAGATTTAAGACTTCATCAAGCTCTAAAGAAATCAGTAGAACTGCTTTTCCACTATCTCTTTGTTCAATTAATCTTTTATGAATGTACTCGATTGAACCTACATCTAATCCACGAGTCGGTTGACATGCAATTAATAATTCTGGTTGAAGCTCAATTTCTCGTCCAATAATTGCTTTTTGCTGATTACCACCAGACATTGATTCTACAACTGTTTTAGCTCCTTCACCTGACCGAACGTCAAACTCTTCAATAATTTTCTTTGCATGCTTCGCGATTGCAGCTTTATCTAAAATACCAAATTTAGAATATGGCTCTTGATTATAAATTTCTAAAACAACATTTTCTTCAATCGTATATTCCAAAACAAGACCTCTTTTTTGTCTATCTTCTGGGATATGTGCAATTCCATTATGAATTCGTTCACGAATACTATTTTTTGTTATATCTTGTCCTTTTAGAAGAATCGATCCTTCTTCAATCGGTCTTAAACCTGTAATCGCTTCTACAAGTTCAGATTGACCATTGCCTTCTACACCAGCAATACCAACAATTTCACCTGCACGTACTTGAAGTGAAGCATTTTTGAGACCAAGTACTTTTTTGTTATTTTTAACACTTAAGTTATTTACATCAAGTACAACTTCACCAGGAGTTGCAGCTTGTTTATCAACTTTAAAAGATACCTGACGTCCGACCATCATAGATGCCATTTCAGACTCAGAAGTTTGTTTTACATCTACTGTACCGATATATTTACCGTGACGAATAACAGTACATTGATCAGCAACAGCTTTAATTTCTTTTAATTTATGTGTAATGATAATGATTGATTTGCCTTCATTAATTAAATTTTTAATAATGTTCATTAATTCTTGAATTTCTTGAGGCGTAAGTACAGCTGTTGGTTCATCTAAGATTAAAACTTCTGCATTACGATATAACGTTTTCAAAATTTCTACCCTTTGTTGCATACCAACAGAAATGTCTTCAATTTTCGCATATGGGTCTACGTTTAAACCATAAGTTTTAGATAATTCCTCAATACGTTTAGCTGCAGTTTTAATATCAATTACTAGACCTTTTTTTGGCTCAAGACCTAAAATAATATTTTCAGTAACTGTAAAGTTGGCTACAAGTTTAAAATGCTGATGAACCATTCCGATTCCAAGTTCATTTGCAACATTTGGGTTCGCGATTTTAACTTCTTTCCCTCTGACTTTGATCGTACCTTTTTCAGGAGTATACATACCAAAAAGGACGGACATTAAGGTTGATTTTCCAGCTCCATTTTCTCCTAATAGAGCGTGAACTTCACCTTTTTTTAATCGTAGTGTAATATTGTCATTCGCTATAATTCCAGGAAATTCTTTTGTTATATTTAACATTTCCACTACATATTCCATAATTTTCCTCCTTTTTTATATTACGAAATCATTTATTCACTAATACGTTTTTATTTGAGTTCGAAATATTTACCTATTTATATTTTTTAGGGAGGGTCTCTCACTCACCCACTACTCATGCCCTAATCAAAAGTAAGTTTTACCATATTAAGTGCTTACATTTGATTAAGGCATGATGTTCCTTGAAAGTTGTAGAAGAAGCATACAAAAAGGTATAATTCCTTTCCTTATGCTTCTTCTTTAAACTATTCAATGAATCGTATCATACTTAAAATTACTTGATTAAATCGCCTTTTTCACTTGCTACAACGATTTCACCAGACTTAATTTTTCCAAATACATCTTCAACTTTAGCTAAAGTATCTTCACTTAAGTTTGGATTTTCTTTTGGTAAACCAATACCATCGTTTTTAGCATCGAAAATTAAAGTTTGTCCACCAGGGAATTTTCCGTCTTTTTCAGCTTTCATCATATCAGAAGCTGCTTTAGAAACATCCTTCATAGCAGAAGTTAAGATTGTTGATTTGTCGCCTTCATAAATACCTTCAGAATATTGGTCAACGTCTACACCGATAACCCATGCTTCTTTACCAGCTTTTGCACGAGCTTTAGATTCTGTGATTGCACCAATACCTACACCACCAGCAGCAGTGAAGATCGCTTTAACGCCACGGTCATACATTTGAGCAGCAATTTGTTGCCCAGCAGCTACGTTATCAAAGCTTCCTTGATAAATTACGTTTTGAGCTTTTAAAGAGATACTAGTTCCAAGGTTTTCGTTTGCATATTTAACACCTTGTTGGAATCCCCAGTTGAATTTTTGAACTGCAGGAATTTCCATACCACCAATAAATCCTACATCACCAGTTTTTAATTGAACTGCAGTTGCAATACCAGCTAAGTAACCAGCTTCATGCTCAGCGAAGAAAATTGAAACTGTGTTATCTTTAACTACAGGTTTGAAATCACCAGCGTGTGGAGTTCCATCGATGATAACGAATTTGTCATCTTTATATTTATCTTGCGCTTTAAAAATTGCTGTTTCGAATTTGAAACCAGGTGTTACGATGAATTTGAAACCAGCATCGTTTAAGTTTCCAATTTCTTTTAAGTAGTCAGCTTCAGTACTTCCAGTTGGCTTTAAGTATTTTGTATCTTTTTTCGCATTGAAGTCTAAATCTTTTGCTCCAGCTTTAATACCTTCCCAAGTACCTTGGTTAAATGACTTATCGTCAATTGTACCTGAGTCTGTTACCATACCTACTTTAAATGCGCCTTCTACATCTTTTCCTCCATCTTTACCACAAGCGCCTAAAATAGTACCTGCAGCTAAAGCCATTGAAAGAATAAGACCAGCTTTTTTCAACTTCATAAATTTGCCCCCTTAAATTTATTTACATTTGTACTAGCTTGGTATATAATCGTTTACTTAACGATCCACCTCCCTAATAATTTTTTTATGAAATTTTCAGTTTTTTTTAGAAATACCAGCCTGTTTTATTTTCTCTAAAATTACTTTTGTATATGCAGTTAATTTCTTTTACGTAAGACGTTAAAACTAAACTGATCCGCTCTAAAATAATTGTAAGAATGTAGTACAGCTCGGTTTAAATCATCAAAATGTAGCTGTTCAATTAATAAAAGTGATACTTCTGGTTCACACTGTAGTAAAGGTGATACTTTATCGTGATAACCAATTGGTTCAATTCTTGCACTTGAGTATTCTATGTTTCGACCTGTCACTTTTTTGATATATGAAAAAAATGAATGATCTTCAAATGAAGGTACTTGTTTGAAATAATTTGTAGGTAATTTATCTATACAATAAACAACCGGTTCCTCATTAGCAGTACGTATACGTTCAACGACGTGAATACGATCATCTTCAGTAATATTGAAATTATTTAAATCTTCTTTAGTAGGAACTAATAGTTTAGAAGATAAAAAGATTGTACCCGGCTCCTTACCTGCATCAACAATCATTTCTGAAACACTATTCAATTGTTCGATGCCTGTCCTAAAGATTGGTTTTGGTTTTACAAAAGTACCTACTCCATGTCTTCGAACCAAAATATTTTCTTCTTCTAATACCCTTAATGCTTCTCGCAACGTAGCTCTACTTACTCCAAATATCTTAGATAACTCATACTCTGAAGGTAACTTATGATGTGGCAAATAAATTCCATTATCTATATCTTGTTTTATTCGATCCATCACTTGGAGATAGAGTAACCTGGAGTCTGTTTTAATTTTCATGTTCCATCCCCCAAACTTTGGATTTCAGACATCAGTTGTTAGACCTCTGTCGTGTAATCCTTCTTTACTATACTGTTATTTTTAAATCTTTTCAATACTTTCTGTATATTTTTTGTAAACGCTTTACTACATTTGTCGAAATGTAAAAATTCACCTTTATTACACATAAAAAAGACTCTTATAATCCTCCAGTTTCACACAGTGAAAAAGCTAGATTATAAGAGTCAATGATTCTAGTATACGATATCATTTTCTCCATAATAATGCTTTTTCCCCATAGTATTGCAAATACCGGTTGCAATGTAGAAACTTTCGACCCATAATGTCGAATTTATATGAGGACTTACATCTATCTGAAGAAAATAATAGCATTTCTTGTCTAAAACTGTCAATAAAGTTCGAGCAAATTTTCAAAAGATTATGATGACGCTTGTTCATCTTCTGCTGGTTTGCTAATTAATACCTCTCTTGGTTTACTGCCTTCATAAGGACCAACAATTCCATTATCTTCCATAGCATCAATTAATCTCGCTGCTCTTGTATAACCAATTCGAAATCTTCTTTGAAGTAAAGAAACTGATGCAGATTGCATATTTGTAACTAATTCAACTGCTTCATTATACAGTTCATCATCTACTTCAGTCTTTCCATCCTTCTCTTCTTTTACCATCATTTCCTCTTGGTATTGTGCTTTTTGCTGAGAAATTGTAAATTCTACAACACGCTCAACTTCATCATCTGATAAAAAAGCACCTTGTACACGAATCGGTTTGGAAGCTCCGATCGGTTGATAAAGCATATCCCCTCTACCTAAAAGCTTCTCCGCACCACCTGAATCTAAAATGGTTCTTGAATCGGTTTGTGAGGAGACACTAAAGGCAATTCGGGAAGGAATATTCGCTTTAATAATACCTGTAATGACATCAACTGATGGTCTTTGTGTTGCAATAATTAAATGAATTCCAGCCGCTCGGGCCATTTGTGCTAAACGAGTAATTGAATCTTCTACATCACTAGAAGCTACCATCATCAAATCTGCAAGCTCATCTACAATAACGACAATAAATGGTATTAGTGGTTGTTTCGCATCCACCATATTGTTATTTTGACGTATTAATTCATTATAAGCCTCAATGTTTCTTGTACCTGTATGAGAAAATAACTCATATCGTCTTTCCATTTCACTTACAACTTTTCGAAGCGCTTGAGATGCTTTTTTCGGATTTGTAACAACTGGTGTCAATAAATGTGGGATCCCATTATAAACATTTAGTTCAACCATCTTTGGATCGATTAACATCAATTTTACTTCTGAAGGTTTTGCATTCATTAAAATACTTACGATAATCCCGTTAATACATACACTTTTCCCACTACCTGTTGCACCAGCAACTAGTAAATGTGGCATTTTATTCAATTCTGCAAATACAGCTTCACCAGCAATATCTTTTCCAAGTGATACTGCTAGAGGATTTTGAAGTTTAGGGTTTTTCGCTTCAAGCACTTCACGGAGCAACACTGTTGTAATGTTTGTATTGGGAACTTCTATTCCGACAGCTGACTTCCCGGGAATTGGAGCTTCTATTCGAATATCTTTCGCTGCTAGGGCAAGTGCCAAATCATCACTTAAATTGACAATTCTACTTACCTTTACTCCAGCCTCAGGATATACTTCATATTTTGTAACTGCTGGACCATGATGAACTTTCGTTACATTGGCTTTTACACCAAAGCTCTGGAATGTTCGCTCTAGCTTGTCCGCATTTTCTTTTAGCTTAGATTCATTTTCTCTCTTTTTAACACCTTTAGGAAATGCAAGTAACTCCATTGATGGTAATACATAATCTACTTTCTCATCCATCCCGACTTCTGCAACCGGAATATCGATAGAATTGTCATCGTCTTCGGTACTAGTAGAAGAATTAACAGTTGCAATTACTTGTTCTTTTACATTAACATTCGGTTGATATGTAGGTGAGTATTCAATTTGAATTTTCTTTGGTTCCTCAAGTACTTCCTCCTCATAAATACCGGCAATTTCTATATCTCTATTGACCGTATTAGAGGGTTGAATCGTTTCATCTTCTATTTGTTCTTGATTAGCTTTCCTTTTTTGTTTTGCAGTTGCTCTTCTACCTGTTGTTTTAGGTTCACGCTCACGCTTCCAAAAATTACGGAAATCTTTGAAAATATCTGATATTACATTTCTAAGCTTTGGCACAATGTATTGATAAAGATACCCACCAAGTGGTTTCCCAGTAATAAATAAAATACCAGCTACTATTGCAATGACTCCAAATAATATAGCCCCAGTGCGATCAAATAGGAAATATAAAATAGCAAATAATATTGCACCAATCATTCCGCCACCAAGATCGACTGTACTAATTTGACCTTTTGCCTCAATCATAAATAAATCAAATGTACTCTTTAGAACAGATTGATCTTTAAATTGGTTACCTTTTGCTAGTAAATCAAATAGAGTAACATGACTAAACATCAGTATACTAAAGAAGATTAATAAGCCGCCCATCGTTATACTCGATATAAAAGGTGGCCTTTTTCGGTAAATTATACTATAAGCAGATAAGCCGATAATAAATAAAAAACTTAGCATATACCATTCACCGAAGAAGAATCGAAGGAATAGGACAAATGATTTCCCTACAATGCCTAATTTTAAAATTGTAATGATAGATAGTGCTATGAATAGTAGACCGCTAATTTCATACCATATTGATCCAGAACCACTAGTTACTTTTCGAGCTTTTGATTTTTGTTGTTTTTGTTTTGCCATGTATTTCACCCCCATCTAAGAATGCAGATTCGCCAAAGAAAGCAGCCATTTGGCTGCTTTCTTAAATTGAATTTATTATAACATATCAGAACATATGTTTACCATGTATTGTTAACATTTACCTTAAGTTGGTAGGATGAATATTCGTTGTCCTGGCTCATATTGCATATAATGTTCGGGATCTGTACTAACAATTCTTCTAATTTCAAACGAACTGCCACCAACACTATCCACTAGCATTGGTACTCCGTTGTATTCCATATATTGCTGCTGAGTATATTCTTGTTGATCAATAGGATAAATAGATTCAAGTGGCATAATTGTATAAAGAATCAAAAAGCATTCTCCTCTTTATTCGATTTTTCTTTTCTTTCATCTATTAATTCTTGAAGTTTTTGTAATGCTTGCCCAATGCCACCAACATCGTCAATTAAACCATATTTCACAGCGTCTATACCTACTACATTGGAACCTATATCTCGTGTAAGATTTCCTTTTGTAAACATTAATTCTTTAAAACGTTCATCGGTAATCTTTGAATGCTTTGTAACAAATCCAGTAACCCTTTCTTGCATTTTATCCAGATACTCGAATGTTTGAGGCACTCCGATCACAAGTCCAGTTAATCGAATAGGATGGATCGTCATCGTAGCTGTCTCAGCAATAAATGAATAGTCCGTACTAACAGCTATCGGAACCCCGATACTATGACCT
Source organism: Bacillus sp. JJ664 (assembly GCF_036962205.1). Classification (NCBI taxonomy): domain Bacteria; kingdom Bacillati; phylum Bacillota; class Bacilli; order Caryophanales; family Bacillaceae; genus Bacillus; species Bacillus sp. JJ664. The sequence continues at coordinate 25,983 of NZ_JBALMS010000025.1, forward strand.
CCACCTAAAACAATTGAAACTGATGGTTTCGTTAAAGAAGCTACCATTTCTGAAATAGCAAGTCCAGCTTCAACATCACCTCCAACTGTATTTAAAACAATTAATAATCCTTCGATTTTTGGATTTTGCTCAATAGCAACCAATTGTGGAATTAAATGCTCATATTTTGTTGTTTTATTTTGTGGTGGAAGTGCAACATGACCTTCAATTTGACCAATAATTGTTAAACAATGTATTTTTGAATCATTTGAAGTTGGTACATTTGTTTGACCAAGCTGCTGAATTTTCTCAACAATACTCATTTCTTTTTGATCATTTGGTTTTGAGGGTGATTCTTCGTTTGGGATTGGTGTTTCATTATTTGAATTTGACACAGGCGGTTCCCCCTATCATTTTTCATACATGTTAGTATGTGAAAATTTTAAGGAAAACATACCATGATTTGTAAAGAAGAGAAGCTAAGTTTTTATTTAGCTTCTCTTTGTCATTTATACTTCCATTAATATTGGAAGAATCATAGGCCTGCGCTTAGTTTCTTCATATAAATAAGCGCTTAGTCCATCTCTTATTGAATTCTTTAATAGTGTCCATTCTATTTGATCATTTTGTAACATTCTCTCGGTAATGTCCTTGACCATTTCAGTTGATCTATTAATCAGCTTTTCCGATTCTCTTACATACACAAAACCTCGTGTGATAATTTCTGGACCTGATAGAATTAATCGTTTCTGCTTATTAAATGTGACAACAACTACTAGAATTCCGTCTTGTGAAAGAAGCTTACGATCTCTCAACACGATATTACCTACATCTCCAACACCGATTCCATCAATTAGTACATTGCCAACTTCAACTCTTTCAGTCCGATTAGCTAGTCCAATTTTAAATGAAACTACATCACCTTTTTCAACGATAAATATATTTTCTTTTGGAATGCCAACTTCTTCAGCGATATGTCCATGCGCTTTTTGCATACGGAATTCACCATGAACCGGTATGAAATATTGTGGTTTCATTAATTCTAGCATTAGTTTTAATTCTTCCTCATAACCATGACCTGATACATGCACTTTCTTATACCCGTATATTACATTCGCACCAGCTCTAAATAGCAGATTGACTGATGAAGAGACAAGCATTTCATTACCTGGGATTGGCGTTGCTGCCATTAATACTGTATCCCCTTTTCGAATAGAAACTTGTTTATGTGTTCCTTTTGCAATTCGAGAAAGAGCTGACATCGGTTCACCTTGTGTACCAGTCGTTAAAATTACGACATCACTTTGTTTATAGTTATCTGTATCAACTACTGAAATAAATAAATCTTCAGGAATTGTTAAGTAATCTAATTCCTTCGCTAATTCGATTGATTTGACCATGCTACTACCTACAACTGCCAATTTACGGTCTGCAGCTATACACGCGTCAATTACTTGTTGAATGCGATAAATATTTGAAGAAAAACATGTGATGATTACTCTTCCTTTTGCATTCATAACTTCTTTTTTAATCTCTTCAGAAACTTTTTTCTCAGAACCAGAGAATCCTAGTCTTTCTGCATTTGTACTATCAGAAAGCAAGCATAGAACTCCTTTATTACCAATTAATGCAAGCTTCCCAATATCAGCGCCTTTGTATGGGCTTTTCGATTGATCAAATTTAAAATCTCCAGTATATACAACAGAACCCTGTAGTGTATCAATACAAATACCAAAAGAATCAGGAATACTATGGGTTGTACGGAAAAAGCGAATTGAACTTTGATCGAATTCAAATGAACTTTGCTCATCATAAAGTTCAAATTGATCCATATTTTTAATTCCTTTTTCACTTAACTTTTCTCGTATGTATAAATATGCTAGTTTATTTGTATAAAATTTTACATTCGGAAGCCTTTTCATAATATACGGAATTGCACCAATATGATCTTCATGTCCGTGTGTGATAAAAACACCCACTAGTCTTTGAGCGTTTTTCTCTAAATAACTCACATCAGGTATGACATGATCAATTCCGTACATTTCTTGTTCAGGAAATTTAAGACCCGCATCAAGTACATAAATCGCTTCCCCTACTTCAACAACATACATATTTTTTCCGATTTCACCAACCCCACCTAGGGCAAAAACTTTTACTTGTTCATTTATTTCTTTAGCCACTACCTGTTCCTCCTAGTACATTTTAAATTTACAGACCGTTCAAAATCTTACAAACATTATATCCTAGTAGGAACATTGAAAACAAGATACATTCTTCCTTAAAAAGGAAAATAGATGCGTAATAATGAATGGCCTAGCTGACTAGAGAATAAATAGGTTCATTAAATTTTTTTCATTTTTTGACAATAAAAAAACCATTATTGAACAGAATTACGTGCTCAAGAATGGTTTATCATTTTATTAATTTTGTAATGCTTCTTCTAATTGGTTCATAAGTGAACTTAATATTGTGCGCTCAGCTTCTGTTAATGGAACAAGTGGTAAACGTACTCCACCAACATCTAAGCCTTTCATTTGTAAAGCTGTTTTAATTGGACTTGGGCTAGGCGCCATAAAGAATCCATCAAATAAAGGTAAAAGTTTACGGTGTAAAAATTGTGCTTGCTCCATATTACCCGTAAAGAAGCTTTCAGCTAATAGTTGCATTTCATTCCCTAATACATGTGATGCTACTGAAACAGTTCCTTTTGAACCAATTGCAAATGCCGGTAGTGTTAATCCGTCATCTCCACAATAAAGTTCAAAGTCCTCAGGTGTACGGTCAATGATTTCAGTCATTACACCTAAATTACCTGTAGCATCTTTAATTGCAACAATATTTGGTACTTCTGCAAGTCTTACAACTGTATCAATTGCTAGATTTGCAACAGTTCTACCAGGCACATTGTATAACATCACAGGAAGTTCAGTACTTTCTGCTGCTGCTTTAAAATGTTGGTATAACCCTTCTTGATTTGGCTTATTGTAATATGGTACAACAACCATAATCGCATCTACACCAAGCTCTGTAACTTTTTTTGTTAAAGAAACAGTTGCTCTTGTATCATTGCTACCTGTTCCAGCAATTACTGGAATTCGGCCATCAACAACCGTAACAACGTGGCGAATTAATGCTAATTTTTCTTCTGATGTTAATGTTGGAGATTCTCCCGTTGTACCACAAACTACGATCGAATCTGTGCCATTTTCAATTAAGTAATTCACTAGTTTTGTTGTTTTTGCGAAATCAATATTACCCTTTGAATCAAAAGGTGTTACCATCGCAGTTGAAATCTTACCAAATCTGCTCATTTTCCCACTCCGATCAAATAATTAATCCATTTTTACCGAGCTAAGTTCAAACGCCTCATGTAAGGCAGTAACCGCATCAATCATATCTTCATTTTTAACAAGTACCCAAATAGTTGTATGACTGTCAGCAGATTGAAGGATTTGAATACCTTTTTCGGCAAGTGCTGTAACAATTTTTGATGTAACACCTGGCACTCCTGCAATTGCTGCACCAACGATTGATACTTTTGCACATCCTGTCGTATATGAAGGCTCATAGCCTATTCCCTTTAAGACATCAATTGCCTTCGAAGCAACCTCATCGCTAACAGTGTAAACAACACCATTTGGTGAAATATTGATAAAATCTACGCTAATACCTTTATTTGCCATTGCCTTAAATACTTGAGAATGCAAATCAAAAGTATGTTCTTTTGATGTTACACGAATTTGAGTAACATTAGGCACATGAGCAATCCCTGTAATTAATCGATCTTGAATATCTCCACCGATTAATTTTTGAGAAGGATTTGACGTTACAAGCGTACCTAGACTATTTGAATATGTTGAACGAATTCGAATTGGTACTTTACCTTGCATTGCTATTTCAACTGCTCGTGGATGAATGACCTTTGCCCCTTGATATGCCATATTGCATATTTCTGCATATGTTACGACAGATAATGGACGTGCTTCTTTTACAATTCTTGGGTCAGCAGTCATTACACCTTCAACGTCAGTGAAAATTTCAATTGTTTCTGCCCCAACAGCAACACCAAGAGCTGAAGCAGAAGTATCACTTCCACCTCTACCCAATGTTGTGATATCACCTTTTGTAGTAGCACCTTGGAAACCAGCAACAACTACTACATCGTAGTTTTCAAGTTCTTTAATCAAGCGGCCGCATTTCATATCTAATATTTTAGCATTTCCAAACTCATCATTTGTACGGAATCCCGCTGAAGCACCTGTCATTGCAGTAGCATGAATTCCATTTTCATTTAATAAATTAGAAAATACAATAGAAGATATTGTTTCACCACAAGACATTAATAAGTCAAGTTCTCTTTGAGAAACTTTACTTTTTTTTGCCCCTACTAAGTTTAATAATGTATCAGTAGCGTATGGTTCACCTTTTCTACCCATGGCTGACACAACTACTACTAACTTATATCCTTTTTCTAAAGCTTCTTTTATATGTTTAAGTGCGTGTGATCTACCATTCTCATCACGTACTGAAGTCCCACCAAATTTTTGGACTAAAATTTTCATCCTTGCACCTCTCTAGCTGTTTCTCACTAAATGATGCTTAATTCAATCAATTTTTCAGCAATTTGAACTGAATTCCAAGCAGCACCTTTTAATAAATTATCTGATACGATCCATAAATGGAACCCTAATGGATTGTCTAAATCTTTACGAATACGTCCAACAAATACATCATTACTTCCAATACTATAAAACGGCATTGGGTAAAGTTGTTGTTCTGGATCATCTTGAAGTACGATTCCAGGTGCATCGCTTAAGATCGTTCTAAGTTCTTCAACTGTAACCTCTTTATCTACTTCGATATATACTGACTCTGAATGTCCAGAAATAACTGGTAATCTTACACAAGTTGCGCTTATTTTTAATTCAGGTAAGTGCATGATTTTTTTTGTTTCATTAATCATTTTCATCTCTTCATAAGTATAACCATTCTCTGTAAAAACATCGATTTGAGGAATTGCATTAAATGCGATTTGATAATGCTTTTCTCCGCTTTTCACTGGTAATACAGAAGGAGTTGCTTCTTCTCCATTTAAAAACGCTTGAGCTTGCTCTTTTAATGCTTCAATTGCTGTTACACCTGCACCTGAAACTGCTTGGTATGTTGAAACAACAACTTTATTTAAACCGATTGTTTGACGAATTGGTTCAAGTGCAACTACCATTTGAATTGTAGAACAGTTCGGATTTGCAATAATCCCTTTATGGTTAAACAAATCTTTATCATTCACTTCAGGTACTACTAAAGGAACATCTTCAGCCATTCTAAATGCACTCGTGTTATCTACAACGACTGCTCCTCTTTTAACAGCTTCATGAGCAAGTTCTTTTGATACAGAACCACCTGCACTAAATAATGCAATATCAACACCTTCAAACGCGTCTGGAGTTGCTTCTTGTACAATCACTTCTTGACCTTTGTAATATAATGTCGTCCCAGCTGAACGTTTTGAAGATAAATATTTAATTTCTTTTATCGGAAAGTCTCTTTTTTCTAAAGTAGCAATCATTTGTTGACCTACTGCACCAGTAGCTCCGACTACAGCTACAACATAATTTTGTTTATTTCCCACAATTTGCACCTTCCCTATTTCTAACTTTTATTAAATAGTTTACGCGATTTTTAGTGATATTTCAAAGCTTTTAGTTCGGACATTTCTATTCATAGGAACGAGTATGTATCACTAGACACATACTCAATTTTCTTCATTCTAACATAGAAAAAATAAATCGGAGTTATTTTTTCCAAAATTATTATTGCAAATCGCGATATTTTTCTACTAAAACGGGTTGCAGCTGCTTTCCTTCAATCGAAGCCTTAACTGTTTCAAGTAAAGATTCCATTCTAGCTACTAAAGAATTCGGTTTTTTTTCCGGATCATCTTGCCCAAATGGTATAAAATATATATTTTTCGTACTCATTAAACGCATTAAATTCGTTCCATTTAAACCTAATGCATCATTTGTAGAAATACCTAATACAACAGGTTTACCATTTCTTAATGTTGCTTTAGCTGCCATAAGTACTGGAGAATCTGTTTGAGCGTTTGCGAATTTACTCATTGAGTTTCCAGTTAAAGGTGCAATTACCATACAGTCTAATTGAACTTTAGGTCCAAATGGTTCTGCTCCAACAATTGAATCCACTGTTTTACGACCAGTGATTTCTTCAATTTTTTCAATCCAGTCTTCTCCTACTCCAAATCTTGTTGTTGTACTTTTTACAGTAAATGTAACGACTGGATATACGTCAGCTCCATCATCAACAAGTTTTTGAATTTGTGGAACGACCTCTTCATACGTACAATGTGAACCAGTAATTCCGAAACCAACCTTTTTACCTTTAAGCGTCATTACGGTTGCTCCTTTCTTTTTTCAAGATCATCTCTTAAAAGCTGTGTTAATACATTTCCAATAATTTGACCAGCTGTTTTAGGAGCAACGATTCCTGGTAAGCCTGGTGCTAATAATGCTTTTATGCCTCTTTTTTCTGCATAACGAAAATCTGTGCCTCCAGGCTTTGATGCTAGGTCAATAATGAGTGCATGTGATTGTAATTTTGAAATCACACTTGCTGTTACGATTAAGGTTGGCACTGTATTAATAACAACATCAACATCTTTAAGGGATTCTTCGATATTTTTAAATTCAAATGCCTCTAATCCCATCTCTACAATTCTTGCAATATGTTCAGATCTACGAGCGCCAACTTTTACTTTCGCACCTAAACTATGAAACGTGCGAGCAACACTCATTCCAGTACGACCTAAACCTAAGACAGCAACTTTTGAATTATGAATCGTATATTCCGTATGTTGAATAACCATCATAATCGTTCCTTCAACAGTCGGTATACTGTTATAAATAGCAACATCATCTCTTTCAAACAATTTCACAAGTTTTCGATTTGAGGCTGCTATGATACTGTCTAAATAACTATTGCTAATTCCAGAGTAAATCGTACAATGTTCTGGTGTACTATCAAGAATCTCTTTTGTCAAAACAACTTTCTCACTAGAAAAAATTGTATCGACGACTCCTTCAATATTTGTTCCAGGTACAGGTAATAAGATTGCATCTAAATCTTCAAAATTTGCATCAGCGATTAACTCTTTTGATGCACTTGTAAAACCACTATCTAATTGTTCAAAACCAATTAATGTTACTTTTGCATCTAACTCTGTTAACTTCCGAATAACCTCCAGCTGTCTGGCATCACCGCCTAAAACAGCTATATGCAAGCCAGTTAACATGCAGCATTCACCTTCTTTACTTCACTATGGTAAATGGAAATGAATATATTTAAGGCAGGACTACTGCCTAACATCTTTCTCCTAAATATCTTATGAATTTCCTTTCTCATTGGTGAAAAGAAATATAAAAAGAGGACCCTCATAATTTGAAGGTCCTCTCAAACAATTGAGAAACGTTCAGTTGCTCATTACTATTTAGGATAACATTAGCTCCTTGCCAGGCTTCGCGCCTCGAAAGACAAGCGTTTTTAATCAATATGAATCTCTATTTTTTTATACTTTGCCTATGACACAGAGAGGACCTCATTCTTTATATGTCCTCTCAGACATCTCGCTAACGCTCCCTTTTGCTACGCCTGTCAGCGGTGCTCATTACCATTTAGGGTAACTAATGCTCCTCACTAGGCTCGTTATTTACATAAAAAAAGGACCTTCATTTTTAGAAGGTCCTCTTTTGTCAATATCTTATTTGATAATAGATGGCATGATTCCGTCAGGGCTAACTAATGAAACTGCATAGTTATCTGTAAAGACAAATCGCGCGATATCATTAACATTCGAAATTGTTACTCCGTCTATTAATTGAATAATTTCATCTAAAGAGCGATGTTCACCAAGCATTAATTCATTTTTACCATTTCGGCTCATTCTGCTATTTGTACTTTCTAAGCCCAACATTAAATTCCCTTTTAATTGTTCTTTACAATTCAAAAGCTCTTTTTCTGAAATTCCATCAACTGTTAAGATCTTTAATGTTTCTTGAATTGTTTCAAATAGCTGGTTTAGTTGACTTTTGCCAGTACCAGCATAAATAGCTACCATACCACTATCTTGATATGCTGAATGGTAAGAGAATACAGAATACGCAAGTCCTCTTTGTTCACGAACATCCTGGAATAAGCGACTACTCATACTGCCACCAAGAATATTGTTTAATGTGATTAATGGATATAATTCGTCATGACCAATTTCTAAGCCTCTGTAACCTACACATAAATGTGCTTGCTCTGTTTCCTTCTTACGGGCAATCTTGCCATAGTGTAAGGTTGGTACACCAAAACTAATTTCTTTCTTTTTGCCTTCGTAATGTCCAAATAAATTTTCTACTCGGCTAACGAACGAATTATCAATATTACCAGCTATTGAAACTACAACTTGATCTGGCGTATAAAAATCCTTCATGTATTGGCGTAATGTATCTCCATTAAATGATTTTAACGTTTCTTCAGTTCCAAGAATTGGAGATCCTAGTGGATGTTTCTCGTACATAATTTTACTTAATAGATCATGTACTAGATCATCTGGCGTATCATCATACATTTTTATTTCTTCTAAGACTACATTTTTTTCTTTTTCTAATTCACCTTCATCAAAGGTTGAATTGAAAAACATATCTCCTAAAACATCTAACGCATATTCAGCGTGAGTATCTAAAACCTTAGCATAATAACAAGTATATTCCTTAGATGTAAATGCATTTACTTGCCCACCAATTGAATCAAAGCTTTCTGCAATTTCTTTTGCGCTTTTTGTCGTCGTACCTTTAAAAAACATATGCTCAAGAAAATGTGATACACCATTTAATTCTGGGACTTCATTTGTAGAACCAGTTTTAATCCATATACCAATTGCAACTGAACGAACAGTTGGAATATTTTCTAAAACAACTCTAACACCATTTTTACAAGTATGTCGTACTATCATGTATTGCCTCCTATGTATGCACCGTCATTTACAATTGTAATAAATTGAAAAAATTTACTATATTTTACAATCATCTTAACAAAGCTGACATAAAAAGTCATTTTTTTTCAACATTTTTAATGGTGTCGTATCTTTTTTCATCTAATAATGTTGAAATATTGACAACTTTCCTACCTGATGCCTCTATTTTTGTTAATAGTTCATCAAGTGATTCGGCAGTTGGAGCAGTTGGATGCATTAGGACAATTGTACCGTTATCTACTTTTTTCATCACTCGATTAATTAATACTTCCTTTGGAGGTTTTTGCCAATCAATTGTATCAGCTGTCCACATGATTGTACCTAGCCCTAGTTTTGAAGCTATGTTTACAACTTCGTCTCGATAACTACCACTAGGTGGAGCAAACCATTCAACTTTTTGATCTGTAATTGCTAAAATGACTGAATTTGTTTTTTGTATTTCATTAGATATCGCAGTCGTACCTAACCTTGCCATATCAGGGTGGGTATAAGAATGATTCCCTACTTCTTGTTTTGCAGCAGTAATTAATTGTGCTACGGTTGGATTTTCCTTTACCCATCGTCCTTCTAAGAAAAATGTTGCTTCTGCATTATGCTTTTTTAAAACCTCAAGCATCCGTGGAATATATTCATTCCCCCATGCTACGTTTATTGCAAATGCAACCAAAGGTTTTTCAGGGTTTCCTCTATAAACAGGTGATGGAGGTAAATCTCTCAAATGAACTTTCGGGGAAGTCTCTTTAAATACTAATTGCTTCTCGTTAAACTCCCCTTTTTTCTTCATCTTCTGATAAGAGCTTTCAACATCCACTGATAAGCCATTATAACCTGGAATAGCCTTCCATACTCGATCGATGTATGCGTCTTTAGGTGCGATTTCATATGTAGGTGCTTTTGTTCTGATTTCTTCATATAAAGCATCAGAATGACCTGCTACATATGAAGAATTCTTTGTTAATATTGAAATATAACGATTAGTATATTGATTATTGACAGCAAAAAATGCAATAATCATAGCGATTGACAATGCAAATACTTTCAACTTACCTCTACTCATTTCCGGACACCCTCCTACTAGAAGGAATATGATTTTTTTAAAGAAAATAGAACAAGCTTTCTACTAAATTATGTAACACGATCAATCAACTTAAGCATGATACACGCTAATTGGATGAAGATGTTTCACTTTATACTTTAGTGTAACCAAAAAAAAGTCAGGCACTCATAGGAATTTTCCTATTTATACCTGACTTTTTTTTATATTTTTTATTTCGACTAGCGCTATACTTCTCGTAGTCATCAGTCATCACCATCTAAAGGTAAAATTAACCTTCCTGATGCATTACTTATTATGATCTAGCAGAAACAAACGCTACTACTTTTTGTTCTTATTGTTGTTCAGCTTTTTCTTTTTGTTCTTTTAATACTGCTTTGCGAGATAAGTTTACTCGTCCTTGCTTATCGATTTCAGTAACCTTAACAAGGAATTCATCGCCAAGTGCAATAACATCTTCAACTTTACCAACACGCTCTTCAGCAAGCTCAGAAATGTGAACTAGACCATCTTTACCAGCAAAGATTTCAACGAACGCTCCGAATTTCTCAATTCGTTTTACTTTACCCATATAAAGTTGTCCAACTTCAACCTCACGAACAAGGTCTTCAATAATTTGTTTAGCACGTTCGTTCATTGGTTGATCAACAGATGAGATAAAGACTGTTCCATCTTGTTCGATGTCAATTTTCACACCAGTTTCTTCAATAATTTTATTGATTTGCTTACCACCAGGTCCAATTACATCTTTAATTTTATCAGGTTTAATTGACATCATTAAAATTTTAGGTGCGAATTCTGATAAATCTTTTCTTGGTTCACTGATTGTTGCAATCATTGAAGCTAGAATTTGCATACGACCAATTTTTGCTTGATCTAATGCTTCTTTTAGAATTTGTCTAGATAAACCTTCAATTTTAATATCCATTTGAAGAGCAGTAACACCTTTAGAAGTACCGGCAACTTTAAAGTCCATATCTCCTAAATGATCTTCCATACCTTGAATGTCAGTTAATACTGAATAATATTCACCAGATTTAATTAGTCCCATCGCAATACCAGCTACAGGTGCTTTAATTGGTACACCAGCGTCCATCATTGCTAAAGTACTTGCACAAATACTTGCTTGTGAAGTAGAACCATTTGATTCAAGAACTTCTGAAACAAGTCGAATTGTATAAGGGAAATCTTTTTGATCAGGTAAACTTGGCTCAAGAGCTTTTTCACCTAATGCACCATGCCCAATTTCACGACGACCAGGACCACGGATTGGACCAGTTTCACCAACACTAAATAATGGGAAGTTATAATGATGCATAAAACGTTTAGATTCTTCAATTCCTAGGCCATCTAGAATTTGAACATCACCAAGCGCTCCTAAAGTACAGATACTTAGGGCTTGAGTTTGTCCACGTGTGAATAAACCAGAACCATGTGTACGAGGTAGAAGTCCTACTTGTGAAGATAATGGACGAATTTCGTCTAACTTTCTTCCATCTGGACGTACTTTTTCAACTGTAATTAAGCGACGAACTTCTTCTTTAACAAGTTTAGAAAGAATTTCTTTAACTTGTCCAATCGTTACTTCATCTGCTTCTTTTTCTTCAAACTCTGCAATTACTCGGTTTTTCACTTCTGTAATTGCTTCTTCACGTGCATGTTTTTCATGAACTTGAATTGCAGAATTTAATTCTGCTTCACAAAGGTCACGAACTTGTTTTTCTATTTCAGAATCTAATTGATGAAGTTTTACTTCAGATTTTTCTTTACCAACTTGAGCTACAATATCTTCTTGGAAAGCAATTAATTTCTTAATTTCTTCATGTCCAAACATAATAGCTTCTAACATTATATCTTCTGGCACTTCATTAGCACTAGCTTCAACCATGTTAATTGCATCTTTTGTTCCAGCTACAGTCAAGTTAATATCACTTTCTTCAGCTTGTTCAACAGATGGGTTAATCACTAATTCTCCATTAATTCGACCAACGACAGCACCTGCAATTGGGCCATTAAATGGAATATCTGAAACTGATAAAGCTAATGAACTACCGAACATTGCAGCCATTTCTGATGAACAGTTTTGATCAACACTCATTACCATGCTGATTACTTGAACCTCGTTACGGAAACCATCTGCAAATAGTGGTCGAATTGGACGGTCAATTAATCGACTTGCTAAGATTGCTTTTTCACTTGGTCTACCTTCACGTTTGATAAATCCACCAGGAATTTTACCTACTGCATATAAACGCTCTTCATAGTTTACAGTTAATGGGAAAAAGCTAAGATTTTTTGGTTCTTTTGACGCAGTTACAGTTGATAGAACGACTGTATCACCGTATCTAACTAATACTGCTCCATTCGCTTGTTTTGCTAGTTGGCCAACTTCTACTGTAAGTGGTTTACCAGCAAGCTCTGTGGAAAAAACGTGCTTTTGTTGTTCCATATGGTATAAATACCCCTCTCTTAATGACAATTCATTGTACTTACCTTGAATTATGTAAAAATCTTCATATTACCTATTATCTCCTATGTTTAGTAAAGAAATCAACTAACGATAAAGAGATAAAAATATTTCTTCTTAAAATTAACGATATGTATAAGAAAAAGCGGGAAGAAATCCCGCTTTTCCTAGAAGTATCTGATTAGTACTCGAAATTAACGACGTAAACCTAATTTAGTAATTAATTCACGGTAACGAGTAATATCTTTGTTACGTAAGTAGTTAAGTAAGTTACGACGCTTACCAACCATTTTTAATAAACCACGACGAGAGTGGTGATCTTTTTTGTGAGTACGTAAGTGCCCATTTAAAGAGTTGATGTTTTCTGTTAAAACTGCAATTTGAACTTCTGGAGAACCAGTATCGTTTGCATGAGTTTTGTAAGTGCTGATAATTTCGTTTTTACGTTCTTGAGTTAATGCCATGTTTTTTCACCTCATAAAATTATTGTTGAACACCTATTACCTAGCAGTCGTCGGTGAATATCGATTAGCCAAGCAACGGTTTTTCAAATACGTTGTTAAGTTTACTATGTTTTCATCCTAAAAGCAAGTATTCTAGTTAATCTCTTTAAAATAACTAATAACTGTTTCACGATCTCTATGAAGTTGTTCAATTAGTTCGTTTATTCCATTAAACTTCTTCTCATCACGAATTCTTGTAAACCAAAAAATCTCAACTTCTTTTCCATAAATATCTTCATTAAAATTAAAAATGTTTACTTCAATCGTTTGTTTTTGGAATTCATGATAGAAAGTCGGTTTGTAACCTATATTACACATACCCTCATATAATTCGCCGTTTACAATACATTTTACTGCGTAAACGCCAACTGATGGCAATGCATAGGGTACAGACACGGATATATTCGCTGTTGGGAATCCAATTGTTCTTCCCCTCTTATCACCATCAACGACAGTTCCAATAATTTGATACTGTCTTCCAAGTAATCGAGCAGCTTCATCCATCTCCCCATCTTTAATCGCTTGACGAATTCTTGATGAACTTACTTTCTCGTCATCTATATTAAATTTTGAAACTGTTGTTTGTAAGAACTCATTACGAGAATGAAATGGTAGTGATTCCATTGTACCCTTACCATATTTTCCGAATGAAAAATCGAATCCAGCGACAACATGTTTCGCATGTAATGCAATAATATATTGATCAACAAATTCCTGGGGTAAGAGATTTGCAAATTCCTCTGTAAATTGAACAATAAATAATTGGTCCACACCAAGTTTTTCCATCCACTTCACTTTTAGTTCCAAAGGCGTCAAATAAGAAATCGACTCATCTCGATTTCCAAGAATCGCTGAAGGATGTGGATCAAATGTCATAACTGATAATAATAATCCTTTTTCATCCGCAATTTCTTTGGCAGTTTTAATGACTTGTTGATGCCCTTTATGTACACCATCAAAAAAGCCAAGTGCTAAGACCGTTTCTTTGCAATCTACTTTTTTTATCGAATGAGGATGGGTGATTTTTATTAATTTCGTCATTTTTATCACCTTCTATATTCAAGTCTCTTTCCCCATTATAGAACAATGGCTAAAAATTATATAGTTTTTTCTATTGATTATGAAATACTCTTGTTGGTTTAATCATTTTTGGATTTTTTGGATTCGGACTATACATCGCAATCACACGTTTATTTTCATTGTATACTGCGATAAATTCTTCTTCCTTTACATTCATTTCATTTTTAAATTGACTACCATTAAATACTTTTGCTTCATCTTCTTGATTCACTTTTAATCGTGGGTAATCACTTAAAGCTTGTTCCATTGAAAGCATGACTTGGTCTAATGTACCTTCTGCTGCTTTTTCTTCAAGCTCTTCAAACGTAACACAATCATTAATAGTGAATGCACCAGCTTTTGTTCTAGTAAGATAAGACATATGTGCTGGATACCCTAACATTTCTCCCATTTGTACTGCTAATGTTCGAATATAAGTACCTTTACTACAAAACACTTCAAATTTAAAAGAAATTGTTTCGCCTTCAAATATCTCTCTGTCATCAAGTAAAGATAATTCATAAATTGTAATTGTTCTAGTTGGACGTTCAACTTCAATACCCGCTCGGGCGTATTCATATAGCTTTTTACCATTTACTTTAACTGCCGAGTACATTGGTGGTGTTTGCTGAATTTCACCTGTTAGCTTGTTAAAAACATCTAATATTTCTTTGCGAGTAATGACACGATCCACTTTCTTTTCTTCAATCACTTCACCATGTGCATCTTCTGTTGCAGTAGAAAATCCTAAAGTAATTTCACCAATATATTTTTTGCGATCATCCGTTAAATACGGAATTAATTTTGTGGCTTCACCGACACAGATTGGTAAAACGCCAGTAACTTCTGGATCAAGTGTACCAGTATGTCCAACTTTTTTTGTCTTTAATATTTTTCTTATTTTAAAAACACAATCATGAGACGTAAGTCCTGTAGGTTTGTTAAGTGCAATGACACCATTCATGTTTATCACCTTATTAATCATTTTATGTATTGCAGAAAAATGGATAGACGAAGTATCGCCTATCCATTTCATCTAGTGCTATTATTGATTTTCCTTGTTAATTTGAGTTAACAATGTTTCAATACGGTTACCATAATCGACTGATTCATCAAATTCAAAAATTAATTCAGGCGTCTTACGTAAACGAATACGCGAACCAATTTCAGAACGAATAAATCCTTTTGCTTTTGCTAATCCAATTAATGTATTTTGACGTTGTTCATCGTCACCTAATACTGAAATATAGACTTTAGCTTGTTGAAGATCTCCTGTTACTTGAACATCAGTAACTGTTACGAAACCGATTCTTGGATCTTTAATCTTTCTACCGATTATTTCACCAAGTTCTTTCTTCATTTGTTCTCCAACACGATGTGCTCTAACTTTCATACTTTCACCTCTATCTTACAAAGCAAAACATTTCTGGTTTACATACATTAGTTTAACTAAATGTATTCGATTTTATTTATTGTACTCAACCAATCCATCTTTTTACAGAACGGTTCGGTCTTTGTCTTAAAGTTGTGGGAGCTGAACAGTCGCCT
>NZ_JBALMS010000025.1:41794-87967 GCF_036962205.1 Bacillus sp. JJ664
GTCGCCTCCGCTTTTCTTTTTATCGTTTAATTTCTTCCATTACATAAGCTTCGATGATGTCGCCTTCTTTAATGTCATTGTATTTTTCGATTGTGATACCACATTCGTAGTTCGTAGCAACTTCTTTCACGTCATCTTTGAAACGTTTAAGCGTGTCTAATTGACCTTCAAATACAACAATACCGTTACGGATTAGGCGTACTCCGCTATCACGAGTAATTTTACCATCGATTACGTAACAACCAGCAATTGTTCCAACTTTAGATACTTTGAATACTTGTCGAACTTCAGCTTGACCAATTACTTTCTCTTCAAACTCAGGGTCCAACATACCTTTCATTGCAGCTTCAATTTCTTCAATTGCTTTGTAAATGATGCGGTGTAGGCGAATATCTACATTTTCTAAGTCCGCAGTACGTTTTGCATTTACATCTGGACGTACGTTAAATCCAATAATAATAGCATTTGATGCAGATGCTAAAATAACATCAGATTCAGTGATTGCTCCTGCGCCAGTGTGAATGATTTTAACTTTAACGCCTTCAACTTCAATTTTTTGTAGAGATGCAGCCATTGCTTCTACAGAACCTTGAACGTCAGCTTTTACAATTAGGTTAATTTCTTTTACATTACCTTCTTGAATTTGTGCAAATAAATCTTCAAGTGATAATTTTGAGCTTTCGCTTCTTTGTTCAAGTACTGCTTTAGATGCACGAGCTTCCCCAACTTGACGAGCACGTTTTTCATCAGCAAATACCATAAAGCGGTCTCCTGCTTGAGGTACTTCATTTAAACCTGTAATTTCAACAGGCATAGATGGACCAGCTTCTTTAATACGACGGCCTAAATCATTTACCATCGCACGTACACGACCAAATGATGTACCAACAACAATTGGGTCACCAACTTTTAATGTACCGTTTTGAACTAAAAGCGTAGCAACAGAACCTTTACCTTTATCTAACTCGGCTTCTATTACTGTTCCAACAGCTTTACGTGAAGAGTTTGCTTTATATTCTTCTACTTCACTAACTAGAAGGATCATTTCTAATAATTGATCTACTCCTTCTCCGTTTAATGCAGAGATCGGAACGAAAATTGTATCTCCACCCCACGCTTCAGAAACTAAACCATATTCAGTAAGTTCTTGCATTACGCGGTCTGGGTTTGCTGCTTCTTTATCCATTTTATTAACTGCAATAATAATTGGTACTTCTGCAGCTTTTGCGTGATTGATCGCTTCTACTGTTTGTGGCATAACACCGTCATCAGCAGCAACTACAATAATTGTGATATCAGTTACTTGAGCTCCACGAGCACGCATCGTTGTAAATGCTGCGTGACCTGGTGTATCTAAGAACGTAATTTTCTTACCTTCTATTTCAACTTGGTATGCACCAATATGTTGAGTAATACCACCTGCCTCACCAGCAGTAACTTTTGACTTACGGATATAGTCAAGTAATGTCGTTTTACCATGGTCAACGTGACCCATAATTGTAACGACAGGAGGACGTTCCGATAAAGAAGCGTCATCATCTTCTTCAATAAAGTTTTCGAAATCAGATTCGTCAACAATAACTTCTTCCTCTACTTCTACACCGTAATCACTAGCTAGTAATTCAATCGTGTCTTTATCAAGGTCTTGGTTAATTGTTGCCATAATTCCAAGTAAAAATAATTTTTTAATTAATTCAGATGGTTCTTTACCTAATTTTTTTGCAAGCTCAGATACTTTTAAAGAACCTGAGAAAACGATTTTATTTGAATTGTTCTCAGTTGAGTTGTTTTTATGAGTCATATTTTGGTTGCCTTTCTTATTCCCATTCGTTTGTCGATCTTCATTTTGACTGCTTTGCTTTTGGCTATCAGTCTTTTTCTTTTTATTACTGTTCTTTTTTGATTTTACTTTTGTGTCTTCTAGTTGGTAGTCTACTTCAACATCAAGTTCATCACTTGTTTCAAAATTTAACGCAGGTATTACCTTAATAGAAGGTTTTGATGCTGCTTTTTGGGGTTGATTTACCTCTACAGACTTTGGTTGAAAACTTATATTTAACTTTTCAACAATATCCTCAGCAATTGTGGCCATATGATTTTTTACTTCTATTTTTAAATCCTTGAGTCTTTCAATAATTTCTTTACTTGAAACATTTTGCTTTTTAGCATACTCATAAATTCTAATTTTCGTCATACGTTCACCCCCAGATTAGTCCATTAATTTAATAATGTCTGAAGTTTTGTTGCAAATCCTGAATCAGTAATTGCAACGACCACGCGAGCGTCTTTCCCAATAGCGTGCCCTAAATCATAACGATTTTCAACAAACACAAGTGGTGTCTTATAAAAATTAGTCTTATCTCTGATTTTCTTTGCTGTTAACTCAGAAGCATCTTTTGATAAGATAACAAGTTTGGCTCTTTTTTGTTGAACTTCTTTAACAACTAATTCCTCACCTGAAACCACTTTTCGAGCTCTAGCTGCAAGTCCTAATAAGGACAATCCTTTATTACTCATACTTTGTCCTTTTCAACAAAAGCTAAAAGTTCTTCATATAAACTTGAATCAATTTTTGCATTTAATTGCTGTTCTAATGTATTTTTTTGCTGGGCAAGTTTTACAACTTCTGCTGACTTTGTAAGATAAGCACCACGCCCAGATTTTTTACCTGACGGGTCAATTGAAACTTCCCCTTCTTTAGAACGAACAACACGAATTAATTCTTTTTTAGGTTTCATTTCTTGTGTAACTACACACTTACGTAATGGAATTTTTCGATTCATGAGTTGACTCACTCCTCATTAAAGTCTTCAGCGTAAGCATCATACTCATCTTTTGAAGCATGTTCTGGAATTGATGATTGATAATCAATTCCTAGTTTATCTGCATCAGATTGTGATTTAATATCAATTTTCCAACCTGTTAAACGTGCAGCTAAACGTGCATTTTGGCCTCTTTTTCCAATCGCAAGAGACAGTTGATGATCTGGTACTACTACTGTTGTTGCTTTATCCTCTTCATTTACAAGAACTTGAATTACTTGAGAAGGGCTTAATGCATTTGCAACGAATTCAACTGGGTCACTTGACCAACGAACGATGTCGATTTTCTCGCCTTTTAATTCGTTTACAATAGACTGAACGCGTTGACCTTTTTGTCCAACACAAGCTCCTACAGGATCTAAATCTGAATTACTTGTAAATACAGAGATTTTAGAACGGTCTCCTGCTTCACGTGCAACAGATCGTATTTCTACAACACCATCATAAATTTCTGGTACTTCTGTTTCAAATAAGCGTTTTAGTAGACCAGGATGAGTACGTGAAACAAAAATTTGAGGTCCCTTTGAAGTTTTCTCAACCTTTGTAACAAATACTTTAATTCTATCATGGATTTTATATTTTTCTGTAGGTATTTGCTCTGTCACAGGAAGTACTGCTTCAATTTTACCTAAATTTACATATATTGCACGAGAGTCGATACGCTGAACTGTACCAGTCATCATATCTTCTTGACGATCGATATATTCAGAGTAAATAACGCCACGTTCTGCTTCACGTACTCTTTGTGTTACGACTTGTTTAGCAGTTGTAGCAGCAACTCGACCAAAATCTTTAGGCGTTACTTCTAGTTCAATAATATCTCCAACGATAAAATTAGGATTATGTTGACGAGCTTCTTCAACAGTAATTTCTAAACGTGTATCAAACACATTACTAACTATTTCTTTTCTTGCAAAAACTCGAATTGATCCATTATGTAAGTTAAAGTCAACCCGAACATTTTGTGCTTGATTAAAATTTCGTTTGTAAGCAGAAATTAAAGCTGCTTCAATCGCTTCAATTACTACGTCTTTACTTATTCCTTTTTCTTTTTCAATAATTTCCAGTGCTGTTATTAACTCCGAACTCATTAAAAGTACCCCCTACTTAGAAAAACGTCACAGCAAGCCTTGCACTTGCAATTTTTTGCGTTGGAATTGTTATCATTTTTTTTCTTGTTTTAATCGTTAATTCAAGTTGAACTTCCTCAGAAGTATAAGAAATTAATTTACCTTCAAATTTTTTCTCATCTTGGATTGGTTCGTATGTCTTGATATTAACTTGCTTTCCAATTGCCTTTAAAAAATCCTGTTCTTTCTTTAATGGACGTTCAGCACCTGGTGAAGATACATCTAGAAAATATAGATTTTCAATTGGATCCTTTTCATCTAAAATTTCACTAAGTCTTTCACTCACCGCAGCGCATTGCTCCAAATCAATTCCAGACTCATTATCTATAAATACTCGAAGGAACCAGTCTTTTCCTTCTTTTACGTATTCGACATCAACTAATTCTAATCCTAGTTGTTCAATTATTGGTTGTGCTATTTCAGTAACAACCTCTGTGACCTTCTTACTCAAGAAGAATCCTCCTTCCAAACATTACAAGATGAAAATTCCCTGCTATTTAGCAGGGAAATTATCTTTAGTATTTCCAATTTACGTAAAAATCGTTAGTAAAAACATTAACAATTCATACGAAAAAGATGAATCTGGTCTTTAGGGTAATAAGAAAGAGCAGGTTGCCCCTGCTCTTAAAGAAATTCCCGCGCTAAAATTACATCTGTACTAACTATACCATAATTCCCAAGTTTTGCAAACTGTTAAAACCCGTCGAATAAGGATAGTTGATTTTGATCAGGTAAATCTTGTAAACAGCCTTGTTTATCTAAATATTCAAGAACTGTTTTTGAAATCTTACTTCTTTGTTGTAAGTCTTCCTTCGATAAAAATTCGCCATTTTCTCTGGCTGAAACAATATTTTTTGCGGCATTTGTTCCTAAACCAGGAATTGCATTAAATGGAGGGATTAATTTATTTCCATTTACTAAAAATTCATCTGCACTTGATTTATATAAATCCATTCGTTCAAAAGAATACCCTCGCTCACACATTTCCAATGCTAATTCAAGAACAGTCATTAAACTTCTTTCTTTAACTGAAGCATCTAAACCTTTAATGGCGATTTCATCTATTTTCACTTTAATCGTACTAGGTCCAGCAACCATTGCTTCAATGTCAAAATCTTCAGCTCGAACTGTAAAATAAGCAGCATAATATAGGATTGGGTGATGAACTTTGAAATAAGCAATACGAACAGCCATTAATACATAGGCAGCAGCGTGGGCTTTAGGGAACATGTATTTGATTTTTTTACATGAATCAATATACCATGCAGGAACTTTATTATTTCTCATTTCTTCTTCCCACTCTGGTGGTACACCTTTACCTTTACGAACGGATTCCATTATTTTAAATGCTAGTGATGGTTCCAGACCTTGATAAATTAAATAAACCATTATATCATCACGACAACCAATTACTTCTGATAGTGTACAAGTGCCGCTATTAATTAATTCAGATGCATTTCCAAGCCAAACGTCAGTACCATGTGATAGTCCAGATATTTGAACTAGCTCAGAAAATGTTGACGGTTTTGTTTCTTCTAACATTTGTCGTACGAATTTTGTACCAAACTCCGGTATTCCGTACGTACCGGTTTTACATCCAATTTGAGCCTCAGTTACACCAAGTGGTTCTGGACCTGCAAAGATTTTCATTACTTCCGGATCATCCGTTGGGATTGTTTTTGGATCAATTCCACTTAAGTCTTGAAGCATACGGATTACAGTTGGATCATCGTGTCCAAGTATATCAAGCTTTAATAAGTTATCATGAATGGAATGGAAATCAAAATGTGTTGTTTTCCATTCAGATTTTACATCATCAGCAGGAAATTGGATTGGTGAAAAATCATAAATATCCATATAATCTGGAACAACGATAATTCCTCCTGGATGCTGTCCTGATGTTCTTTTTACACCAGTACATCCCATTGCTAAACGATCAAACTCAGCACCTCTTAACATTAAGTTGTGATCATTCGCATAGCCCCTTACATATCCATAGGCAGTTTTATCTGCAACAGTTCCGATTGTACCTGCTCTATATACGTAGTCCTCACCGAATAGTACTTTTGTATAGTTATGAGCCGTTGGTTGATATTCACCACTGAAGTTCAAATCAATATCGGGTACTTTATCACCTTTAAATCCAAGGAATGTTTCGAACGGTATATCATGACCATCCTTCTTATATGCAGTTCCACATTCTGGACAATCTTGATTTGGTAAATCAAAACCTGAACCGACAGAACCATCATTGAAAAATTCCGAGTGTTTACAATTCGGACATACATAATGTGGTGGCAAAGGATTTACTTCAGTAATTTCTGTCATTGTTGCGACCAGTGATGAACCTACAGAACCACGTGACCCTACTAGATATCCATCATCTAATGATTTTTTTACAAGCTTATGAGAGATTAAATAAATTACTGCAAAACCATGTCCTATAATACTTTTTAATTCTTTTTCAAGCCTAGCTTCTACAATTTCAGGTAAATCTTCGCCATAGATTGAACGAGCCATACTGTAACTCATATTACGGACTTCATCTTCCGCTCCTTCAATTTTAGGAGTATAAAGATCGTCTTTAATTGGTTTGATATCTTCTATTAAACTAGATATCTTCTTAGTATTTGTTACTACTATTTCTTTTGCTTTTTCATCCCCTAAGAATGCAAAAGACTTTAACATTTCATCCGTCGTTCTAAAATGAACATCTGGTAAACGATGTCTGTTTAAAGGATTCGCTCCGCCTTGCGATCCGATTAGAATTTTACGGTAAATTTGATCTTCTTTTTGTAGGTAATGAACATTCCCTGTACCTACGACAATCTTTTCCGTTTTTTCGGCCATTTTCACTAATTTCGTAATGACTTCTCTTAAGTGCTGTTCATTTCGAACAATTTCTAACTCAACTAAGTGTAATAAGACCTCCGGTGGCATAACTTCTATATAATCATAGAATTCCATTAATTTTTCTGCTTCTTCAGGTGACTTTTGCACACTTGCTTCAAATACTTCACCTTTATCACAAGCCGACCCTACTAATAAACCTTCTCGATGTTTAACTAATAAAGATTTTGGAACCCTCGCTACGCGATGATGATAATGAATATGAGAGTAAGAAACAAGTTTAAATAAGTTTTTAAGTCCAACTTCATTAGTAGCTAACAATGTTGCATGTGATGGTCGAGCACGTTTATATGCATCACCTTTACCCATATTGTTATTTAATTCATCATGGTAATTCATACCTTGCTCGGCTGCGTCTTTTAACATTTTAATCATTAAAAATCCTGTTGCTTCTGCATCATAAATTGCACGGTGATGTTGTGTTAAATTAATATCGAATTTTTTACAAAGTGTATTCAAACGGAAATTTTTAAAATCAGGATATAAATTTCGCGCAAGTTCTAGTGTATCGATTACACCATTTTCAGTCATGCCAATTTCGTATTTTTTGAATCCCATTTGAATAAAGCCCATATCAAAGGATGCATTATGTGCAACCAATATACAATCTTCCATCCATTCCTTGAATTCGCGTAAAACTACATCAACATTAGGTGCATCTTTCACCATTTCATCCGTTATACCTGTTAATTCAATCGTTGTTGCAGAAAGAGGATGATGCGGGTTTGCAAATCGTTCAAATCGGTCTATTATTTCACCATTATGAATTTTTACAGCTGCTAATTCAATAATCGTGTCATATACAGCAGAAAGACCTGTTGTTTCAACGTCAAATACAACATAAGTTGCATCATCTAATGAAACATGAGAAGGATTATAGGCTGTTGGGACACCATCATTCACTAAATTGATTTCTACACCATATAAAATTTTGACTCCGTGCTTTTTCCCTGCTCCAAATGCTTCAGGAAAAGATTGAACAACAGCGTGATCAGTAATCGCAATTGCTTCGTGGCCAAATTTACTAGCTTGTTTAACTAAATCAGCCGCAGAAACAACTGAATCCATTTGACTCATATGAGTATGAGCGTGTAATTCAATTCTTCGTTCTCCTTCTGGAGCTTCGTCTTTACGCTCATCAGGTGTTATTTCATTGATATCATTCGCAATCATGACTAAATCACGAACAAATGTATCATTTTGGACAGACCCTCTAACTTTTAGCCACATACCTTTTTTAATTTTATTAAGCATCGGTATGTCTTCTTTATCTCGTGAGAACATCTTAACAAGTATTGAGCTTGTATAATCAGTTATTTTAAATGTGATTAATACACGGCCACTTTTTAATTCACGTACATCAGAATCAAATACATAGCCCTGTATGATTACACGTTTTTCTTCTTCTATTATAGATGAAATTGTATTAATCTCGTTTTCTTTAATATAGTAACCGACAACTAATGGTCCTTGTGGCCCTTCCCCATCAGCTTCCTCAGCTTCACGTTTATCTAATTCAACGAGTACTTCCATTGCTCGTTTTCGATCTTCCTCTGCTTTTTTCTCAAGGAATTCATTTTTTTCTTCAATATTATCGTTTATCTTATTTTCAAAAAACAACTTTGGAAAGCCGACATTTTGATAAAGTTCTTGCAGCTGTGGTGCATATCTATTTGTAAATGCATTTTCTTCAATAACACTATTTAAATTAATGCAAACTTTATTTTTTTCAACCGTAGGGATTGCATTTTCAATATGATGGAGGATCGGTGATTTTGATTCAACCGATTGAATCATATAAGACCAATAATCGATTACTTTCTGTTCCTCAACAATAGTATTATCAGTTTTTATAACGACAGAGATATCTGCTATATGTTTAAATGTTCTTAATAAATTCGTAACGAATACTTGGAACGTAGCAAAAGGTAAAACATTTTCAATTTTAAATGTAAACTGCCATTTTCTTTCGCTTTTATTAACTTCAAGATTTACGATTTCCCCGTTGTTAAAATACGTTTCACGAAATTCTTGCGGAAATTGGAGCTGATCTAATAATAGCTGAAAACGTTCGTGTCGAGTTTGTCCCATTTTTTCACCAACCTTCGAAAATTACATTAGTTTCTTACATAACAGAAAGTACCTCTAAAATAGAGGTACTTTATTTGTTTTGTTTTAACGCCTTATTAGCGTATGAACATAGCTATTCTATTTTAACATATTTAATTCATTCATAAGGTTAGAAATTTCTACTTCTTGACTAACTTGTCCGTCTCGTGTTTTTAATTCAACAATTCCTTCTGGCGCACGTTTTCCTACTACAATTCGAACAGGAATACCAAATAAATCAGCGTCAGCGAATTTAACACCTACACGTTCATTTCGATCATCAACTAGAACATCTTGACCATTTTCTTTTAGCATTTTGTAAATGTCTTCTGCTAATTGTACTTGCTCATCATTTTTTGTATTAACAGTGATAACATGTACATCAAATGGAGCTAGATTTTTTGGCCAGACAATTCCTTTTTCATCGTTATATTGTTCTACAATCGCAGCTAATGTACGTGATACGCCAATACCATAGCAACCCATAATGATCGGATTTGATTTACCATTTTCATCTAAGAAAGTTGCATTCATCGATTCCGAATATTTCGTACCAAGTTTGAAAACATGTCCAACCTCAATACCTTTTGCAAATTGAATGACACCATTTCCGTCTGGTGATGGGTCACCCTCTTGGATAAAGCGTAAATCAACAAACTCTTTTACAGTATAATCGCGATTTACAGTGACATTAATATAGTGGTATCCTTCTTCATTTGCGCCACAGCAACCATTGACAATCCCTTGTACTGCATTATCAGCTAATATTATTAAATCTGGTTTTACACCAATTGGACCTAAAGAACCGACTTCACAATTCATTAATTCTTTTACTTCTTCCTTAGTAGCTAATTCAACAGAATGTGCACCTAAGTAATTTTTTAATTTAATATCATTGATTTCATGATCACCTCTAGCAAGAACAAGAACGAATTCTTCATCTGCTTTAAAGATGATTGATTTAATGCTTTTTTCAATTGGTAAGTTTAAATAATCAATTACTTCATCAATTGTTTTTTGATTTGGCGTAGATACTTTTTGTACCTCGTCCATTTTTTCATCAGTTTGTTCATAAACTGTCACAACTGGTGCCATTTCAATATTTGCAGCATAATCTGATTCCGTTGAGAATGCAATTGTATCCTCACCGATTTCAGATAATACCATAAATTCATGTGTATCTTTTCCACCCATTGCACCAGAATCGGCAACAACTGCTCTGAAATTTAATCCACAACGTCTAAATACATTGCTATATGCAGTAAATAAACGATCATAAACTTCATCCAAACTTTCTTGTGATGCATGGAATGAATATGCATCCTTCATCAGAAATTCACGTCCACGTAATAAACCAAAGCGAGGGCGCTTTTCATCACGGAATTTAGATTGAATTTGGTATAGTGTAATCGGTAACTTTTTATATGATTTTAACTCATCACGTACAACTGAAGTAACAACTTCTTCATGTGTTGCCCCTAATGCAAACCCACGTCCATGACGATCACGTAAACGCATCAGTTCAGGTCCGAAATTATCCCATCTTCCCGATTCTTCCCATAATTCTTGAGCTTGTAAAGCAGGCATTAACATTTCCATTGCACCTGCGTTATTCATTTCTTCACGCACAATATTTGCTACTTTTTGAAGAACTTTATTCCCTAAAGGAAGAAAGCTATAAATACCTGAAGCGTTTTGTCTAATAAATCCCGCTCTTAGTAAAAGTTGATGACTCTTAATATCTGCATCTGATGGTACTTCTCTAAGAGTTGGGCTAAACACTATACTTTGTTTCAAAAAAATTCACCTCAAATTTCTTTCTACATAAATAATCTTTTTATATCATTCCATGTAACAATAATCATTAATAACATTAATAAAGCAAAACCAATAAAATGAACGACGCCTTCTTTTTGACGATCAATTGGTCTACCTCGTAATGCTTCGATCGCGAAAAATGTTAATCTTCCACCATCAAGAGCTGGTAAAGGTAGTAAATTCATAATCCCTAAGTTAATGCTTAAGAATGCCGCCCATTTCATCAAGTAGAAAATGCCAGATTGTGCCGCTTGATCTGTAACTTGATAAATACCAACTGGACCAGAAAGACTATCAATCGAGAATTTACCAGTCACTAATTGACCTACAGCAAAAACGATTTCCTTCGTCCATCCAATTGTTTCTGTTACACCATATTTAATAGATGATAATACATTCTTTTCAACTGGTGCATATACACCGATTAAACCATTTACTTTGTTATCTATTTTTTCTGCTTTTGGTGTAACTGGAATTGAAATGACTTCATCGTTTCGTTTTACTTCAAATAATAATTCTTTTTCAGGACTTTCTCTTACAATCTTAACCACTTCAGCCCATTTACTTACTTCTTTATTATCAATTGATAAAACTGTATCTCCTGATTTTAAGCCAGCTGTTGAAGCCGCACCTTTTGGTAGTAATTCACCAATTTTTGCGTCATCAATTGGTGTACCTTGAAGCAATCCTAATAGGATAAATATAAATAGAGCTAAAATAAAGTTCATCATCGGTCCAGCAAAAATCGCAATTGCTCTTTTCCCAACTGATTTACTATTAAATTGTCGATTATAAGGTGCAATTTGATGACCTTGTCCTTCGCTATAAATAAAAGCTTTTTCATTCACGCGTATTGTTGAAAGCTCTTCGTTTCCTTCTTCAATACCGATAATTTCTAATTTGTGCTCTAAATCTATTGAATCTACTTCAATAAAACGAAGGTCAGCAAAACGATCAAATTGATCTACGACAATTTTAGAAACTTCACCATGATCATTATATTGTAAACCGATATGAGACCCAGGTTTTACTTGTACCATTTCAGGGTCTTCCCCTGCATATCTTACATAACCGCCTAGTGGAAGTAGTCTGATCGTATAAGTTGTTTCATTGCGATAAAATGAAAAGACCTTTGGACCAAATCCAATTGCAAATTCTCTACATAATATCCCTGCTCGTTTTGCAAAATATAAATGACCTAATTCGTGAAAGAATACTAGTACACCAAAGATCACAATAAACGCAATTACTGTATTCATGATATGACCACCCTTACTTTATTTGTGATGAAACGAATTGTCTAGTTTGCTCATCTATTATACGAATTTCTTCTAACGAAGGTTTGCTAATACACTCGTGTTTTTCCAGAGCATTTTCAATTAAATTTTCAATCTGTAAGAATGATATTTTTTTCTGTAGGAAAGCACTTACTGCTTCTTCATTCGCAGCATTCAGTACTGTAGGAAGACTTCCACCTACTTTTCCTGCATGATATGAGTATGCTAAACATTTAAATCTGTTAAAATCCATTTCTTGAAAGTGAAGCTTTCCAAACTGAATCAAATCAAGTGGTTTGTGTTGGTGAACCGGTTTTCTAGATGGATAATTCAATGCATATGCAATTGGTACCCTCATATCAGGAGTTCCTAACTGTGCCATAACACTACCATCATCAAACTCTACCATTGAGTGAATAACACTCTCTCGATGTTGGATCACTTCAATTTTTTCATAAGGCATATTAAATAACCAATGTGCTTCAATTACTTCTAATCCTTTGTTCATCATAGTTGCAGAATCAATCGTAATTTTTGCACCCATCGACCAATTTGGATGGTTTAAGGCATCTTCAACAGTTACATTTTCTAATTGTTCTCTTGTTTGATCTCGAAAACTACCGCCTGAAGCAGTGATGATTAACTTATGTATTTCTTTTGGATTTTCTCCATTTAAACATTGAAAAATTGCTGAGTGCTCACTATCTACTGGTAATATAGAGACACCGTACTTTTCTGCTTCTGCCATAACAAGATGTCCTGCAGTAACTAATGTTTCTTTATTTGCCAAAGCAATTGTTTTTCTGTTTTGGATTGCCTTCATAGTAGGAACTAATCCTACACTTCCAACTACAGCGTTCACTAAAATAGAACTTTCGTGGTGAACTGCAACCTCAATCAATCCTTCTTCACCATAAAGAACTTTTGTATGAGCAGGAATGTTTAAATTCATTAACTTGTCAGCTTCTTCTTTACCTGCAACTGAAACTAGTTTTGGTTCGAATTCTAAAATAATTTTGTATAATTCTTCGATATTTTTGCCAGCTGAACATGCTACTAAATCAAAATCATCTGATTGGTTTCGAATAATATCAAGAGTTTGTATGCCGATCGAACCAGTGGCTCCAAGTAAGCTGATTTTTTTCATATGGTATGTCTCCTTATACACAAAAAACTAATGCTATATTACAAATAGTAAATAGACAATTGGTAATGTAAAGATAATACTGTCGAATCTATCTAAAATTCCACCGTGGCCAGGAAGTAGTTTCCCTGAATCTTTTACCCCGTAATATCTTTTATATGCAGATTGAACAAGGTCACCTAATTGTCCAAAAATTGACACTAAAATTGATACTAAAATTAAATATAGTATTGAATAATCTAAAGTTAACACATTCGACAAAATTATCGCAACTACAACGGCACATAATATCCCGCCGATAGATCCTTCAATTGTTTTGTTTGGACTAATATCTGGCCATAACTTTGATTTCCCCATTGATTTCCCAATAAAATATGCACCTGAGTCTGTTGCCCAGATTACAAATAATGGGAAAAAGAAGTCTTCAATTCCCATGTTTCTTAATTCATACATAAAGTGAAATCCAAACCCTACGTAAAAACTACTTAGGACGATGAAAGAAGCATCTTCAAAAGTAAATGTATTCTTTGTAATCACCGTATATGATAAAAGTAATAGGATTAGTACAATTGCCACTTCGGTTTTCCCTATTTGAACCGGTAAAATCGAATCTGACACTTGTTTTGGTGTAATTGCTACCCATGTTAAAAGTAACCCAAGTACAGATTGTGCACTAAATAGATTTAACTTTTTCATTCTTATCAGTTCAAAGTATCCAATTGTACCTAGTGCAAATACTAGTAGTCCAAAAGGCCAATCACCAAATATTACTAATCCTAAAAAAAGTGCTCCAGCTATAACTCCTGTAAGTATTCGCTGCTTCAATTTCGTTCACCGCTTTCTTAAATACCACCATATCTTCGTGCTCTATTTTGATATTCCTTTATCGCATCAATAAGGCTTTCTTCTGTAAAATCTGGCCATAATACATTCGTAAAGTATAATTCCGAATAAGCAATTTGCCATAACATAAAGTTACTGATTCTTAATTCACCACTTGTACGAATTAATAAATCCGGATCTTTTAAATCATTCGTCATTAAATACTTTCCGAATAACTCATCATTAATTTCTTCTTTATTTATTTTATTATCCAAAACATCTGAAGAAATCTGTTTAACCGCTGTAATAATTTCATCTCTTGATCCATAATTCAAAGCAAAATTTAAAATCATTCCAGTATTATTCTTCGTATCATCTACAGCCTTTAATACTGCGTCTAAAGTGTAACTCGGAAGCTGTTCTCTATTCCCTGTTAATCTAACTTGAACATTCTCTTCAATTAGTTCAGGTAAAAATGTACCTAAAAACTCTTGTGGTAATTTCATTAGAAATTCAACTTCTGTTTTTGGTCTTTTCCAATTTTCGGTTGAAAATGCATAAAGCGTTAGCGTTTTTACACCTAGTTTGCTAGCAGTTCTTGCAATCGTTCGAACGACTTTCATGCCTTCATAATGGCCTTTAATTCTAGGTAAATTCCTTTTTTGTGCCCATCTTCCATTACCATCCATGATGATGGCAACATGCTCCGGTATGACTCCATCTTCCCCAATTAATTGCGAATTTGGAGGGACATTTATCTCTTGCTTATTTCTTTTCAAGAAAGAAAATAATTTAAACATTTTTAATCCTCCGTTTAAGTACATCAAATTACATTATTGAGTAAAAAAACCCCCTTAAACAGAGGGTCTTTTTACTCAAAAGCGCTTAGTTAATTAATTATATGATATAAACGAAAATTTTAAATACTAATATTCAAAAATTTTTGTAACAATTCTAAGCGCTAAAGTATGATATACCTTCAATACAGAAGTATTAAACTTCCATAATCTCTTTTTCTTTATCTTTCGTAATTGCATCAATTTTTTCGATATGAGAATCAGTTTGCTTTTGAATGTCTTCTACAAGGCCGCGTAATTCATCCTCAGTAATATCGCCATTCTTTTCAGCTTTTTTCAGATCATCATTTGCATCACGACGAACGTTACGAACTGCTACTTTTGCATCTTCTGCTGATTTTTTTACTACCTTAACTAAATCACGACGACGTTCTTCAGTTAATGGTGGGAAAGTAATACGAATCACTGTACCATCATTTGATGGATTTAATCCTAAATCAGCTTTTTGGATTGCTTTATCCATATCATTGATTACTGTTTTATCGTAAGGCGTAATTAATAATAATCTAGCCTCTGGTACTGAAATGTTAGCCATTTGGTTAAGTGGTGTCGGTGCACCATAATATTCAACTGTTACACGATCTAATATAGCTGGATTTGCACGTCCTGCGCGAACTGTAGCTAATTCTCTTGAAAACGCAGCAACTGCTTTTGTCATTTTTTCTTTTGCTAAAGAAATGATTTGATTTGACATGAGTTATTTCCCCTTTACAATTGTTCCAATATTTTCGCCTAGTACGGCACGTTTAATATTACCTTCTTCCATAATTGAGAAGACAATTAGTGGAATATCATTGTCCATGCATAATGAAGAAGCTGTTGAGTCCATTACGCCTAAACCTTCTTTTAATACATCTAAGTATGTAAGTGTTTCGTATTTAACTGCAGTTTTATCAATTGAAGGATCAGCAGTATATACACCATCTACATTATTTTTAGCCATTAAAATAACGTCTGCTTCGATTTCAGCAGCACGTAATGCAGCTGTTGTATCAGTAGAGAAGTATGGATTTCCTGTACCAGCAGCGAAAATCACAACACGTTTCTTTTCTAAATGACGAATTGCTTTACGACGGATATATGGTTCTGCAACTTGACGCATTTCAATTGATGATTGTACACGAGACTGTACACCTAATGTTTCAAGGCTATCTTGAAGTGCTAATGAGTTCATTACAGTACCTAACATACCCATATAATCTGCTGTCGCTCTGTCCATTCCCATCTCACTGCCTGTTTTACCACGCCAAATATTTCCTGCACCAACTACAACTGCTACTTCTACATCAAGTTCAGCTATTTCTTTTACTTGTTCTGCAATCGATTTAATTACTGCAGGATTTATACCAAATCCTTGTCCACCAGCTAATGCTTCACCACTAAGTTTTAATACAACGCGATTATACTTTGCTCTACTCATAATTCCCTCCATTTACGTACATACCTATGTATTCTCTTGCTTTAAAAAATAGGGAACACTAAGTGTCCCCTATTTTCATTCAAAGTAACTTATTAGTTACCTTTTACTTGATTCATTACTTCTTCAGCAAAGTTATCTTCACGTTTTTCTAAGCCTTCTCCAACTTCAAAGCGAACAAATGATTTAACAGTTCCGCCAGCAGCTTTAACGAATTGGCCAACTTTTACGTCTGGGTTTTTAACGAATGATTGATCTAATAAGCAGATCTCTTCAAAATATTTACCAATACGGCCTTCAACCATTTTAGCAACAATATTTTCAGGTTTTCCTTCGTTTAATGCTTGTTGAGTTAAGATATTGCGCTCATGCTCAACTTCTTCTTGAGATACAGCATCACGAGAGATGTATTTAGGGTTGATCGCAGCAACGTGCATTGAAACGTCTTTTGCTACATCTTCCTTAGTAGTTCCTTCAACTAATGTAAGAACACCAATACGTCCGCCACTGTGTAAGTAAGCACCAAATGCATCTGCATCAGTTTTTGAAACTAATGCAAAACGACGTAATGAGATTTTTTCTCCGATTTTAGCGATTGAGTGGTTGATGAAAGTTTCTACTGTTTCACCATCAGCCATTGTTTGAGCTAAAGCTTCTTCAACAGTTGCAGGTTTGTTTGTTACGATTTGTTTAGCTAATGCAGCACCTAATTCTTTGAAACCTTCGTTTTTAGCAACGAAATCTGTTTCAGAGTTTACTTCTAAAAGAACAGCATCATTTCCAGATACTTCTACGAAAGTTAAACCTTCAGCAGCGATACGATCGTTTTTCTTAGCAGCTTTTGCGATACCTTTTTCACGAAGGTAGTCAATCGCTTGATCCATATTTCCGTCTGTTTCAGTTAATGCTTTTTTACAATCCATCATACCAGCGCCAGTTTTTTCACGTAATTCTTTTACCATTTGTGCAGTGATTGCCATATTGTTCATCTCCTATATGTAAGCTTATTTTATTCAATATTTTAAAAAGGTAAACATTCTTTTTAAGAATTAAACCTTAAAAAAAGGTGATAAAAGGCTAAACCCTCTTATCACCTTTAATTTCATTAAGCAGTTGTTTCTTCGCCTTGTTTCGCTTCAAGAATCGCATCTGCCATTTTTGATGTAAGAAGTTTTACAGCTCTAATAGCATCGTCGTTTGCTGGGATAACGTGATCGATTTCATCTGGATCACAGTTAGTATCAACAATACCGATGATTGGAATGTTTAACTTACGTGCTTCAGCAACTGCGATACGCTCTTTACGAGGATCAACAACGAATAATGCATCTGGAAGTTGCTTCATGTCTTTGATTCCGCCTAAGAACTTCTCAAGACGTTCTAATTCTTTTTTAAGTTGGATAACTTCTTTTTTAGGTAATACTTCGAAAGTGCCGTCTTCTTGCATTCTTTCGATATCTTTTAAACGTTTAACACGTTTTTGGATTGTTTGGAAGTTTGTTAAAGTTCCACCTAACCAACGTTGGTTGATGAAGTACATTCCAGAACGGATTGCCTCATCTTTAATAGCTTCTTGAGCTTGTTTTTTTGTACCTACGAAAAGGATGTTTCCGCCTTCAGCAGCGATCCCTTTCATTACGTTGTAACATTCTTCAACCTTTTTAACTGTTTTTTGTAGGTCGATGATGTAGATACCGTTACGCTCTGTGAAGATGTAACGTTTCATTTTTGGGTTCCAACGGCGTGTTTGGTGACCGAAGTGAACACCAGCTTCTAATAATTGTTTCATAGAAATTACTGACATTTTATTTCCTCCTAATGGTTCTTTTTCCTCCGCTCACGTCATCTTCTCCTATCACTCCCATACTGGGTAGCACCAATAAGAAAATCGGCAAGCGTGTGTAATAACACCATGGATTAATATAGCATAGCTAGATCGTTTTATCAAGTAAATTAGAAAAATTATTGTCGAAGTTTCAACATTAATTCTATTTCTGTTCTACCTTTATCTAGCTTTTTCGCAATTTCATCCGTAGTTAGTCCATCATTTTTCATAGAAATGATTTCATCTAACAGGCTATTTTTAGGCCTTTCTGGTGTTAGTTTTTCAGTAGCTTTAACACTTTCTACTACTGTTTTTTCACGATTTTGTATGAGCCCAGAAATATCGTTTTGATCGCTTTCATTTAATAGTAGATCTTTATAATCTATTTCTGTTTGCTTTTCTACAAAATCAAATCTCTTAACTAGATTTTGTTTTTTAGAAACGAAAGATTCATTTCTATTAATTGTTGGAGCATTTTGGACCTGCTTATTATTATTGGAATTATTACTTAATTTATTCAAAAATTGTTCATTTTCCTCTTTCCATTCTTCAATAAATGAATAGAGTACATCTTCTGTTTCTTGTTTAATATGAAATAATGAAGTTTCAATTTCCTTGTATTTAGATAATTGCATTGTTAAATAAATATTCCAGACACATAATAATAAAAATAATATAAAACAAAAAATAATTAGTACCGTCAATCAATTCACTTCCCAAGATGATTAAATTTCAGCTCTTTTCTAACAGATTGTTGCTTTTAGAATTTGAAACGGCAAAGACAAAAGTTGATTACAACGGAAGGTGCGAGTCTCCTGCAGGATATGCGGAAAGGCTAGAGCCCCGCAGGCCCACAAGAATGCTCAACATTCACCCCACGAAAAGGTAGGGCATCCTGGCGTTGTAACCAACTAACGCATTCTTATATTTCAACAATTGATTAAAAAACAGCTTAATATAAGACAAATATTTGAACTAGTTTTTACTTAAAAAATCTCTAAGTTTAAAAATTGCTTTTGCATGTATCTGTGAGACTCTAGATGTAGACAATTTTAACACTGTACCGATTTCAGTAAATGTTAATTCATCATGATAAAACAAACTGATCACTAATTGTTCTTTTTCATTTAATTCAGTTACAATCGTAGCAGCCAACTGTTTAATTTGCTCAGCTTTTAGTAATTCTTCTTCTGGATTTAAGGTGCCATTATCTCTTAAAGTTTGGATGAAATTAACTTGTCCATCTCCATCATCTTTAATCTGCTCATCAACAGATAACATATTTGAAAAAAACACATCGTTAACGACATTTACAACTTCATTAGAAGAGTATCCTGTGTATTCTGCAATTTCTTCAGGCGTTGCTTTACGTTGGAGTGATTGCTCCAATGTTTCAATTGCATAATCGATTTTCTTTGCTTTATCTCTAGTAGTACGAGGTAGCCAGTCTTCTTTTCGAAGACCATCCATAATGTTACCTCTAATTCTAATAGAAGCATATGTTTCAAATTTTAAATCCCTATTTGGGTCAAACTTTTCTAAAGCGTCATATAATCCCATCATTGCAAAGCTTCGTAAGTCATCTCTGTTAACATTCGAAGGCAAACTTTGAGATATTCTATTTACTTGAAAATGAACTAATGGCATATAGATCCGAATTAGAGCATCACCAGCATGAATATCGCGATCTTCTATCCACTTTTTCCAATAACTATATGAATCATTTTTCAGGATTTGCGACACAGTCTTTCACCTCAGCTACTTACTAAATTATGATAACACCTTGATTTACAATTCTTATGTTCAATAGTGAGTTTTCTGGTGAAAATTCAATCGTTCGGCCTTTATTGCCTCCT
Organism: Bacillus sp. JJ664; assembly: GCF_036962205.1. NCBI lineage: Bacteria > Bacillati > Bacillota > Bacilli > Caryophanales > Bacillaceae > Bacillus > Bacillus sp. JJ664. The sequence continues at coordinate 61,782 of NZ_JBALMS010000025.1, forward strand.
ACATCTGAACCCAGCACTCGAATTTGAAGTTTTTCTAATTGTTGTATTACTGCTTCTACGTTTCTGGGACCTATCCTCATCATTTCATTGGATGAACTGAATTGAAACATTTGTGATCCACCAGCTAGTTTAGCTTTTAAATTAGCTCTTCTACCACCATTAATAACTACGTGATCTACTAATTCATTAATCGCCGTATCAGCAAACTTAGCCTTATTTAGTTGACCTTCCTTTGCTAGGCTTGAATCAGGTAGCATGACATGCACCATACCACCTATCTGTCTTTCCTCATCATATATGACTACACCTACACACGAACCTAACCCAGATGTTCTTATTACCTGAGATCCCTTTACAACTCCCATTTCTGCAATACCAATTTTTGTAATTTGAACAAGATTACTCATTGGAACCTAAACCTAGCGAATTGAATATTATTTCAAAACTATCAGGATCAGGAAGTAAGAAGAAATGTCCATTTAACTCCTTATTTTCCTTATCTTCATCAGAAAAGAAAATCGTATCGATAACGATCGCTTCATCACTAACTTGTCCTATTTCAATTAAACCGTATGAAATAATTGCTCCAAACATATCGATTGCAAGTGCCGGTACAGTAGGATAAATATTTAATTTCGTAAAATCTGAAAAGGATGATAAATATGAACCTATTAATATATTTCCAACTTCTTGTAATACAGATGCTGCTATCGGATTTTGTTCAAGATCTTCTATTTGAAATTCAGGGTCGTTTGTTAATTGTTTAATGATATTTGTAGCTTGTTCTAGGCTCGTTACAAAGTACATACTTCCAGGTGCTTCACCTTCTATGCGGAAGTAGACAGAAGCAACGACATTTTCAGCTCCACCAACAAGTTCCATCATATCGTTAAACGGCATAATCTTAACATTTGGTACACTCATATCAATCTTGGTATTTAAAAGGCTTGACAGAGCAGTAGCAGCGTGCCCTGCTCCGATATTTCCTATTTCTTTTAAAATGTCTAGTTGCAGGGATTTAATCTGTTCTTGAAAGGACATTATTTAACCTCAACAACTTTCATATCTGCATCATCATTTATATCTAAAACATTTTCTAAATCTAGAATAATAAGTAGTCTTTTATCTAATTTTGCAATTCCTTCAATGTATTCATGTTTCTGTTCACCAACTACTTCAGGTGCACTTTCAACACAATCATTTGGAATATCAATTACATCATTTGCAGAATCTACGATAAATCCAACTTCTTTATCTTCAAACGTTACAATAATGATACGCGTGCGCTCATTATATTCTTTTTCTTCTAAATTAAAACGAAGACGTAAATCAATGATCGGTGTAACTACTCCTCGTAAGTTAATAACACCTTTAACAAAATTGTTAACTTTTGGAACACGCGTAATGAATTGAATTTTTTCAATTGATTTTACGTTTTTAACCGGTATACCGTATTCCTCATTATTTAAATCAAACACAATTACTTTTTCTACTTGAGACATCATACGTTTATCTCCTAACAGTTATTTAATTAATGCATTACAATCTAAAATTAATGCTACTTGACCGTCACCTAATATAGTTGCTCCTGAAATTGCGAAAACATTTGTTAAATAATTCCCTAAAGATTTAAGAACAATTTCTTGTTGTCCAATAAATGATTCAACTACTAAACCAGCAAGTTTGTCACCTTTTCTTACAATGACAACTGAAATTCCATCTGTGTTATTTTCTGATTCAAATGGTACATTAAATAAATCATTTAAAAACAACAGTGGTACGACTTTCCCACGGAAATCAATTACTTTTTGATTGTGTGCACTCATGATATCTGTCTTTTTAATAAACGCTGTTTCAATGATTGATGATAATGGGATTGCGTACTTCTCTTTTTGTAGCTCAACTAACATAACTGAAATAATTGAAAGTGTTAAAGGTAATTGAACTGAGAATGTAGTGCCGTGTCCTAAAATAGAATCAACAGATACTGTTCCACCTAATGATTCAATTTTACTTTTTACTACATCTAAGCCTACTCCGCGACCAGAAATATCAGATAATACTTCAGCAGTAGAGAAACCTGATGCAAAGATCAATTCGAAAACTTGTTTATCTGTTAATGTAGAAGCTTGTTGTTCTGTAACAATTTTATTTTTAATTGCCTTCTCAAGTACTTTCTCACGACTAATTCCAGCCCCGTCTTCTTTTACTTCAATAAAGACATGGTTTCCACTATGGAATGCCTTCAGCTCAACAGTACCCGTTTCAGGTTTACCTTTTGACACACGAACCTCAGGTTTTTCTATTCCATGATCAAGCGCATTTCTAATTAAATGAACTAATGGATCCCCAATTTCATCAATTACCGTACGATCAAGCTCAGTTTCAGCACCGATAATTTGTAAATCGATTTTCTTATTTAAATCTTTCGATAATTGTCTAACCATTCGTGGGAATCGGTTAAATACTGTATCGATTGGTACCATTCGCATATTTAAGATAATGCCCTGTAAATCACTAGAAACACGTGTCATTCTTTCTACTGTTTCTTGTAGTTCACCATGACTTAAATCTCTAGAAATTTGCTCAAGTCTTCCACGGTCAATGACAAGTTCTTCAAATAAATTCATTAATATATCTAAACGTTCAATATTTACACGAATCGTTTTACTATTACTTTGAGCCGTTGCTTTATTTTTTTGCTCAGCTTCTGGAGCAACCGCTACAGCAACTTCTTTTTCAGCTGCAGCAATTTCGTTCATTACTTCTTTTTGTTCATTTTCTTGTTTAATACGGCTTAGATCAAAGCTAGTAATCTCAACATTATGAATCTCAGAAATTTTCATTATTACGTTTTTTACTTCTGATTTATCGATTTTTGTAATAAATGTAACATAAAAAACGGCATCAAACTGCTCAGTTTCTAATTTATCAACTGAGGGATTACTTTTTAGAATTTCTCCGTTTTGTTCTAATGATTCAAAAACCATAAATGATCGTGCTGCTTTTAAAATACATGAAGCTGTTAATTCTACTTTAATTTCAAATACATTAAATCCTTGGTCCACTGATTGCTCTATAACTGTATAGTCATATTCATCGTATTGAAGTGTCAGTTGATCTGATCCATTTTTCACTTCATTTTTTTCTTCAACGAATTCTGTACCTTTCTCGATCGCTGCTAACTTCAGCACGACTTCTTTTACATCTCTTTTCCCCTCTCCACCTGTACTAATCGATTCAACCATTGCCTCTAAATCATCAATTGATTGAAATACTACGTCTAATATAGATGAACTAACAGAGATTTTATTATTTCGAATCGCATCTAAAACATTTTCCATTTGATGTGTTAAACTTGCTAAATCTTCATATCCCATTGTTGCGGACATACCCTTTAAAGTGTGAGCGCTTCTAAAAATTTCATTTACGATTGCTAAATTAGTAGGTTCTTTTTCAAGTCCTAATAAATTCTCATTAATATTTTGTAAATGTTCTCTGCTTTCATCTATAAATAAATCTAAATATTGATTCAGTTCCATAGTCTTACTCCCTTATTATTTGGAATGTTTAATTATGGTGTCAGCTACTAGTTGAATAGGTACTACTTCATCTACTACATTTAATAATGCTGCTGCTTTTGGCATCCCAAAAACAACCGATGTTTCTTCTGATTCTGAGATTGTTGTGCCTTTACATTGTTGTTTAATTAGCTTCATACCTTTAGCACCATCTGCTCCCATACCGGTTAAGATTGCTGAAGTAATTTCATAGTTTACTAAACTACTAATCGATTCAAACAATACGTCAACTGAAGGACGGTGACCATTTTTAGGTGGTTCCTCAGATAGATCTATCAATAATTCATTATTTTTTTGGATCACTTTCATGTGAAACCCACCTGGGGCAATGTAAGCAGTACCATTTGCTACTCTTTCACCATTTTCAGCTTCCTTCACATGAATTGCAGATAGCTTGTCCAATCGAACTGCCAAGGAATTTGTAAAACCAGCTGGCATATGCTGCACAATAAAAATCGGGGGTTGAAATCCATTAGGAATCTTTGTTAAGACCTCCTGAAGTGCTCGTGGACCCCCTGTGGATGTACCAATGCATACAATTCTATTACTTTGTTTGGTGAACACATGTGCATCTGCTGGCTTGACAATTTGTACCTTACTTCCATTTTTGACTGGTATTTTGATCTCTTCAACCACTACTGGAATTTTACTAATTTTATGAATAGGTAGTTTTGGTGTTTGTTTCGGAAACTGTAATTTTTTCAAGTTTACCGTTATAGCCATCTTTACCTTTTTAATAATTTGATCGGAAACCGTTTCAATATCTAATGAAATGGCTCCAGATGGCTTTGGAACAAAGTCAACAGCTCCGTTATCTAAAGCGATAAATGAACTTGTTGCACCTTCTTGCGTTAAGCTCGATAACATAATTACTGGCACTGGACAATCTTTCATGATGACTTTTAATGCATCTAAACCATTCATGACAGGCATCTCAATATCAAGTGTTACTACATCAGGCTTTAATTGAATTACTTTTTCGATTGCTTCTTTCCCAGTTTTTGCTGTACCAATTACATGAATGCCTTCATCAGATGATAATATATTTCCAATCATCTTCCTCATGAAAGCCGAATCGTCGACGACAAGAACATTGATTTTCTTCAATTAAACCACTACCTTTTTAAAAATAGAGATTTCATACGATGTATAAAGGAATGTGACGGTTGTTCATTAATATCCTCGTTTACGTATTTTTTGCTTATTAATTCTATATTTTTTGAAGGTTGACTTGATGGTGAATGTAGAATAAATGGTTTTTGTGAAATAACCGCTTTTCTTACACTTGGATCATCATAAATCATCCCTAATAGATTTACCTCAACATTCATAAAATGTTTGATTGCTTGCTCTAATCTAAAATGAACTGATTCTCCTTCTTTCTGAGAATTTATTCTATTAACCACAATGGATAATTTAGCTCGCACTTGATTTAATACTAGATGTTTTATCATTGCGTAAGCATCCATAATCGCAGTAGGTTCTGGAGTTGTGATGACAAAGATTTCATGCATTGCAGAAAGTAACTTTATTGTTTGTTCACTCACTCCTGCACCCATATCAAAAATGATATAATCAAACTCTTCCATTGCAGTATCTAACTCATTAAATAGATGTGAAAGTTTACTTTCACTTAATGAAAAAATGTTTGATAATCCCGAACCTCCAGATATATATTTCAACCCATCTGGCCCTATATTCATAATATCACGAATCGTCAAATTTTTATTAAAAATGTCAATAATTGATAAATTAGTCACGGTTCCTAATAGGACATCAATATTACCCATTCCAACATCAAAATCCAGTAATAATACCTTTTTACTTTTTTGACATAATGAAATGGCAAAATTTAAGCTGAAATTTGATTTTCCAACCCCGCCTTTTCCACTAACAATACCAATTACTTTACTTTTTGGTTGATTTGCAAATTGTAATTTTTCCCTTAAAATAGTCGCTTGGTCACTCATAGCTGAACATCCTTTGCAAGGATCGAATAAATTTTATTAGGGCTTCCTTCCATAATATCGTCTGGAACATTTTGACCATTTGTTAAGTAAGCCACCCCAACCTGTTTTTCGACCATAAAGTTTAACATCGAACCGTATGATTCTGTTTCGTCAACTTTAGAAAAAATCACTTTATTAATAGGAATCGAGTGAAATTGTTCATAAATCTTTTTCATATCTTTGTACTTAGATGTTAATGCAAGTACTAGATACGTTTCCAATTCATTAAAATCAATAATTTTCTTCAATTCAGTAACGTATTTCTCATCTCGGAAATTTCGTCCCGAAGTATCGATTAACACTAGATCATATTGTTCAAACTTGTCTTTTGCATTTTTAAAATCTTCTAAGTTATAACAAACCTCAATTGGTACACCAAGGATTGTTGCATATGTTTTTAATTGATCTATGGCAGCAATTCTATATGTGTCAGTCGTAATAAATGCAACTTTTTTTCGATATTTTAATACTGCTTCAGCTGCGATTTTAGCAAGTGACGTTGTTTTACCAACTCCAGTAGGTCCTACTACATTCACATATCTAATATCATCATGTTTATGACCAAATTCTAAATCCTTCATCTTCGTCATGATCGATGACTTTAACCATTCATTAATTTGCTCTTTTGAAACTTGATTTGATAAAAGCGCCATTCTAGGCTTGATTTCTAAAATTATTTCTTCAGTCAGTTCTTCTAGAATGTCTTGATCCAATAATTTGGTTTTTAGTTCCTCTATTAATGGATGGAGCGACTCTTCCCCAGATTGATTATTGCTCATTTTTGTAATCATTGATTTCAGTTGTTTCATTTCTTTCAAGAGATTTTCATGCTCTAAATCTTCTTTTGGTTTTTCCTTTTTTGGTATAACGATTTCTTCTTCTTTTATTAATGGAACTAGATCATCTATTTGACTTTGAAATGAAACTGTTTTCGGTTGCTCTTTTTGAATTGTCGTTTCCCGAGCTGCTTGATTTTGATCCAAAGCAGCTATTAACTCTATTTTCTTTTTGGCAAAGAAACCAAAAACGCCACCTTCTTGAATGACTCTTGAATTTAGAATGACAGCATCATGTCCAAGTTCTTCGGTTACCTTTTTCATTGCTTCTGCCATAGTGGGTGCAATAATTTTTTTTACTCTCATCCTACTCTCACAACTCCTACGCTTTGAACTTCAAGATCTGCATCCAATTCATTATATGAAAGGACTGGAAGTGTCGGCATATATCTTTCCACCAACTGTTTTACATACATTCTTATTGCAGGAGAACATAATAAAATTGGTTGTTGCTGTGCAATTGACATTTCTTCAACTTCTTTATTTACGGCCTTGATGAACTCTCCTGAAGTATCTGGATCAATTGATAAATATGAGCCATGCTCTGATTGAGTAATAGAATCGGCAATAATTTTTTCAACCTTACCCGATAAAGTAATTACTTTTAAAGATTCATTAGATTGACTAAATTGACTTGTAATTTGTCTAGCTAGTGCTTGTCTTACGTACTCTGTTAACACTTCTGGATCAGTCGTGTATCTACCATAATCAGCTAATGCCTCAAATATAACAGGAAGATTTCTAATAGATACTTTTTCTTTTAATAGTTTTCCTAAAACTTTTTGAATATCTCCAATTGATAGTGGATTTGGTGTTACTTCATCTACTAAGATAGAATAGTTTTCTTTTAAATGATCTATTAAATTCTTCGTTTCTTGTCTACCTAATAATTCATGCGCGAAACTCTTAATGATTTCAGTAATATGAGTTGATACAACTGAAGGCGGATCGACAACTGTATAGTTAAACATTTCCGCTCTTTCTCTCATTTCTTCTGAAATCCATTTTGCTGGTAAACCAAACGAAGGCTCAAATGTATCAATACCTATAATTGAAGGCTCGTCATAACCAGGATTTAATGCTAGATAATGATCTAGTAATAACTCACCATGTGCAACTTCATTCCCTTTGATTTTTAAAACGTATTCGTTTGGTTGAAGTTGTATATTATCTCTTATACGAACAACTGGTATAACTAACCCTAGTTCGATTGCCAATTGTCTTCTAATCATTACAATTCGATCTAGAAGATCTCCACCTTGATTCGTATCAGCCAATGGAATTAATCCATAACCGAATTCAAACTCTATTGGATCAACCTGTAATAATTTAACAACACTTTCAGGTGCTTTTAGATCATTTGTGACAATTTCTTCTTGCTGTTCCTCTATTACAGTTTCATCTACAACTGGTTTTCTAGATAATTGATAAGCACCAAACGCTAAAAGTGCACCAATTGGCAGTGTAACAATATCATTTAATGGTGTTACTAACCCTAATAATGTAATAGAACCTGCTGAAATATATAATAATGTTGGATATGCTAATAATTGACTTGTTAAGTCCGTTGCTAGATTGTCTTCTGAACCAGAGCGTGTAACCATAATACCTGTAGCTGTTGAAATTAATAGCGCAGGAATCTGACTGACAATCCCATCACCAACAGTTAATGTCGTGAATTGTTTTGCTGCTTCGGCAAAGCTTAAATCCAATTGAATGACACCTATAATCATCCCTACGGCAATATTTATGATTACAATAATAATTGTTGCAATCGCATCACCTTTTACGAATTTACTTGCTCCATCCATCGAACCATAAAAGTCTGCTTCTCTAGAAACCTTTGTTCTTCTCTCTCTTGCTTGTACTTCAGTAATCATGCCTGCATTTAAGTCAGCATCAATACTCATCTGTTTACCTGGCATCGCATCAAGCGTAAATCTTGCTGCTACCTCAGATACACGTTCAGAACCTTTCGTAATTACGATAAACTGAATAATAATTAAGATTAAGAACACTACAAAACCGACAATTGCATTTCCGCTTGTAACGAAATTACCGAACGTTTCTACAACATTACCACCATGTCCCGTTGTTAGGATTGCCCTAGTTGTTGATACGTTCAAACCAATTCTAAACAAAGTTAAGATTAATAACAGTGATGGAAACACAGAAAATTCAAGTGATTCTTTTACATTCATTGAAAGTAATAAAACAACAAGTGCTATTGACATATTTAACATGATTAGAAAACTAATTAACCATGTTGGTAAAGGAATAACTAACATGACAACGATAAATATTACACTGATAAGCACTGTTAAGTTCTTTGCTGACATTAGTTTCTCCCCTTAAATCTTTCTTTTCAACTTATAAACATATGCCAATATTTCGGCAACTGCTTTAAAAAATTCTTCTGGTACTTCATCTCCAATGTCCGTTTGGGCATATAGCGCTCGAGCAAGGGGACGATTTTCAATCGTTACAATATCATGTGCTTTTGCAATTTCTCTAATTTTTAATGCTAGGAAATCTACTCCTTTTGCAATAACGTATGGAGCATCTCTTTTTTCCTCATCGTATTTAAGCGCAACTGCATAATGAGTAGGATTTGTAATGATTACATCAGCATTTGGAATTTCCTGCATCATTCGACGCATCGCAATTTCCCTTTGCTTTTGTTTAATTTTTGATTTAATCAGTGGATCCCCTTCGGATTTTTTATACTCATCTTTAATATCTTGCTTTGACATTCTAATATTTTTTTCAAAATCAAAGCGTTGATAAAACAAGTCTAGCATTGCAACTATAAATAAAGAGCCAGATGCGTATAAACCACTTTTAACAACTAAATTATAGATTGTTTCAGCAACTTCCCTAATACCGACAAAGGGTAAATTTAAGATTTCCTGTTTACTTTGCCAAATAATGTAAAAGGTAGCTGCGCCAACAATAGAAATTTTTAATAATGACTTTACTAATTCAACGATTGCTCTTAATGAGTATATTTTTTTAAATCCTTGTAATGGATTCAAGCGATCAAACTTTACAGCAATTGATTCAGTCGAAAACATAAAACCAACTTGCGATATATTAGCTACGATAGCAGCAATAAAAGCAACTCCTAAAAAAGGACCAATTAAAATTAAAATTTGCATGTAAATTTTAGATAGCACTGAACTAGCATTTTGATTAGAAATATCTTTTAATAAATTATGTTCCAGATAGTCCTTCATCACATGCTCAAATTGGTCAAAAAGAAACTGTCGACCAAATAGTAAAAAGAGAAACATGGAAAGTAAAATCACAGCTGTATTAATCTCTACGCTTTTAGCTACCTGCCCTTTTTTCTTCGTTTCTTCCCTCTTTTTGGGGGTTGCTTTCTCAGTTTTTTCCCCAGAAAAAAGTTGTAAATTAAGTTTAATTTGCGTCATTTTAAATTCCTCCAATTAGCTGGATGAGGGAATTTGTTGATTGCACAACTAATTCAAATAAATGCTGAACTAATATCATCATTGTTGGTAGACCGATAATTAATAAGATAAAAGCAATAATTACTTTAAGTGGAAGGCCAACAACAAAAATATTCAGTTGAGGAACAATTCTCGTTAATATACCTAATGCAATATCTACTAAAAATAATGATGCGACAATTGGTAGCGCCATTTGAAATGCAATTACAAACATTGATATAAAGATTTTTACAACTTCAAGCACAAATTCCTCATGACCAATGGGTAATCCTGTCGAATTTACAGGAATAATTTTGAAGCTATTTATGATCCCTTGTAGTAAAAGATGGTGTGCGTTTACCGATAATAAAAATAGGATCGTAATTGCATTTAAAAATTGAGCTGTAATTGGATTTTGCATACCCGTTTGAGGATCAAATACACTTGCCATTGAAAATCCGACTTGAAAATCGATTAATCCTCCAGCGATTTGTATTGCTGACATGACTATAAATGCAATCAATCCAAGTGCTAAACCTATTACTGCTTCTTTCATCAATAAAAATAGATAATTATCTATATTTAGTAGTGGTTGTTGGTCGACAAGAAAAAATGCAATATAGCTCGTAAAGAAGGAAAATCCCACTTTATGACTTGCCGGTATTGATCTGTTCGAAAAAATCGGAACTGTGACAAAAAAACTTGAGATCCTCACGAAAATTAATAGAAATGCAGGTATGCTTTGATATAAAGTCTCCATTTTTATTAACCTACGAAATTATTCAAATTACTAAAAATTTGAAATGTAAATTCTACTAATTTAGTCAACATCCAAGGTCCAAAGAAAATCAGTGCGACTAATATAGCAACTATTTTTGGAATAAATGCTAATGTTTGCTCTTGAATTTGGGTTGTTGCTTGAAAAATACTGACAATCAAACCGATTACTAAAGCAATAATTAGTAATGGACCACTCACAATAAATAATGTATAGATTGCCTTTTGAGCAATTGTTATAACGAATTCTTGACTCATTTTTCAGTTCACCTCTAGAAGCTTTCGAGCAATGATTTAACAATTAAATACCATCCATCTACCATAATAAATAATAATATTTTGAAAGGTAGTGAAATCATAATAGGTGGTAACATCATCATCCCCATCGACATTAATACACTTGCTACAACCATATCAATCACTAGAAACGGAATAAAGATCATAAACCCCATTTGAAAAGCAGATTTTAATTCACTGATTGCATATGCTGGTACTAATGTAGTTAAAGGAATGTCTTTCATACTTTTAGGCTTTTCCATACCTGTATAACCCATAAATAACTCTAGGTCCTTTTGTCGTGTATGCTTACTCATGTATTCTTTTACCGGAACTGAAGCGCGATCATATGCTTGTTCCAACGTTATTTTATTATCAAAAAGTGGTGTTAAGGCTTGTTTGTTTACTTCTTGAAATGTTGGAGCCATAATAAAAAATGTTAAAAACATTGCTAATCCTAGTAAAACTTGGTTAGGTGGTACACCTTGAGTACCAAGTGATGTTCTAACAAATGAAAGAACAATGATGATTCTTGTAAAACATGTAGTAAGAATGATTATTCCCGGTGCAATTGATAATACCGTTAATAATAATAATAGTTTCACCGATGTTGTAACCGTTTCTGGATTACTAGAATTAAAGTATTGAACTACATCATTCATTGTTGTCGATCCCTTTCTCATCAATTCTAGTAAGGATTGAATTTTTCTTACCTTTTAAAGACTGCATTTGTTGATTAAATAGATTTTTAAATGATTCTTTTGTTGAATCTATCTTTGTTGAATCTATTTTTCGATAATCTTGTTTGATTACGTTTTCAAACCATTTTGATACTTTTACCTCAGCTTGCGTTTTTTGCTCTCTTAATCCTTCAATCGATTGTATTTCTTCTTCATCACTGATCTCTTTTAGTAAAGTAATATCCTCACCTACGCCAACTACATATAATGAGTTTCCAATTTTTAAAATTTGAACGGATTTATTAGATCCAATCGATGTGCCACCAAGAGAATTGATTACATTATTTTTTGAGAAAGAATTTCCATTTCGTTTAATCCAGTAAAGTACTAAATATAATAGTCCAATGACAATTCCAAATGAAATGATCATTTTCACATAGTCAAAAAATGTTAGTTTGGTAGACTTTACTTCTGAGATGTCTTGACTAGTCTGCTTTTTTGTATTGTCATCACATAACTTTGGGTTATCTATACAATCTTGTATAGATGGGTTTGATTGAGCCGCAAAGCCAACTGTGGGCTTAAACGGCGAAATCATCACCATCAATGACAACAACGTTAAAAAAAGTAGCTTCTTCATTCGTTGTCACCTTCTTTTTAAATTCATTGCTAGATTTTAAGCTAGTGTTTTAGAAATAGCTTCAATTACACGATCAGCTTGGAAAGGCTTAACAATAAAGTCTCTAGCTCCAGCTTGAATTGCGTCAATTACCATAGCTTGTTGTCCCATTGCAGAACACATAATTACTTTAGCATTTGGATTAATTTTCTTAATTTCTTTTAATGCTGCAATTCCATCCATTTCTGGCATTGTAATATCCATTGTTACTAGGTCCGGTTGATGCTCTTTATATTTTTCAACAGCTTGAGCTCCGTCAGCAGCTTCAGCTACTACATTAAAACCATTTTTTACTAAGATGTCTTTAATCATCATTCGCATAAATGCTGCGTCATCAACTATAAGAATATTATTTGCCATTTCAAATTCCTCCAAAATATATTTAAATTATTTTAAATTATTTAATCGATCACTTTTACTTACAATATCGGTAACACGTACCCCAAAATTCTCATCAATTACAACTACTTCACCTTTTGCAATTAACTTACTATTAATTAGAATTTCAACAGGTTCGCCTGCAAGCTTGTCCAATTCTAAAATTGAACCAGTAGTTAATTCTAGAATTTCTTTAACTGAACGTTTTGTTCTTCCTAATTCAACAGTTACATTCAATGGAATATCGAATAACATATTTAAATTTCTAGCTTCATTTTCAGTAATTGTTACAGGTTGTAATTGTGAAAAAGCAGCTGGTTGAACAGATTGGTTACTTACAGGGTGTGATGCCCCAATCATTTGATTTCCAAAAGAATTTGAACTTATTGGTGTATATGACACTTGTTGAGCCATCCCATTGTTTATAGGCTCTTGATATGCATGCGATGTTTGTTGCACTTGCTGCTCTTGTTGTGGTACTTGTTGTTGCTGTTGCACTTGCTGCTGTGCTGCCATAGGCGCTGCCGCTGGTGTTTCAACAACTGGTGAATTCAACTTAAACAATTCATCAACTAACTCTTTTCCAAAGTCATATGGTAAAAGCTGCATGATCGAGGAATCAATTAGTTCCCCTACTTTTAATCTAAAAGAAACTTTAATTAAATACTCATCCTGAGGAACTTTATTTGTTCCCTCACCAACTTGGAAATCAATCAATCCAATCGTAGGTGGTGAGATATCTACCTTTTTCTTAAAGATTGTACTCATTGATGTAGCTGCTGAACCCATCATTTGATTCATTGCTTCTTGTACTGCACTTAAATGGATTTCATCTAATTCAACATCTTCTACAATTCCATCACCACCAAGCATTAAATTGGCAATGATTGCAGCGTCTCTTGTATCAATAACGAATAAATTTGCGCCAGCAAACCCAACTGTGTATCCTACTTGAACAGCGACGTATGGTGATTGAAACTCTTTTTCTAAATTTTGTCGATGTAAAACAGATAAACTAGGAGTCGTAATTTCTACTTTTTGATTTAATAATGTTGATAGAGCAGTAGCAGAACTACCAAATGAAATATTTCCTATTTCTCCTAATGTATCCATTTCAATGGACGACAGTAAATCCTCCAAAGGGGGTACATCATCTTGATTATTTATTTCGACTGGCTCTTCATTTAAAGATCCACCATTTAATAGTAGTTCTATTTCTTCTTGAGATAGGATTTTATCACTCATCACTTCCTCCCCCTTTCAACTCATCTAATATTTGAACTGCAACTTTTTTACCTACGACACCAGGTTGGGCAGTAAATTTATAACTATCACCTATTTTTATATCTAAGGCTTCGTTCGTATCTTTATCCAATACGATTACATCACCTATATCCATATTCAATAAGTCATTAATGGAAATTGTTGTTTTGCCTAGTTCTGCCGTAATTTCCAATTTCGTTTTATTAATTCTTTTATTAATAAACTCTGATTCCTCAACATTTTTTGGCTTAGTATTTGGTTGCATCCAATATCTTACAGATAACTTTGGAATCATCGGTTCAAGTACTACATGAGGAATACAAATATTAATCATCCCGGTCGTATCACCAATTACAGTATTAAATGAGATTACAACTACCGTTTCATTTGGTGAAACAGTTTGTAAAAACTGAGGATTCACTTCAAAATCGGTTAATACTGTGTCTATATCTGCGATCGTACTCCATGCATCACGCAGATTTTCAACAGCCCTTTCAAATAATTGAGTCATGATTTTAGTTTCGATTTCAGTTAAGTTCTCAACTTTATTAATACTATTGCCCTGACCACCTAGAACTCGGTCAAGCATTGCATACGCAATATGCGGATTGATTTCAAAAATAATTCTTCCATCTAAAGGAGGTACTTCAAATACATTTAAAATCGTCATTTTAGGAATCGAGCGAATGAATTCCTCGTATGGAATTTGGTCAGTTGACGCAACACTTATTTGTACATAAGTCCTTAATTGAGCTGAAAAATAAGTTGTTAACAATCTGGCAAAATTTTCGTGAATTCTTGTTAAACTACGGATATGATCTTTCGAAAAACGAAGTGCACGTTTAAAATCATACACTTTTACTTTTCGTTCACTTTCTTCCTTTTTTAGTTCTTCGGCATCCATTTCACCTGTTGAAATAGCTGAAAGAAGCGCATCTATTTCATTTTGTGATAAAACTTCTCCTGACAAGCAATTCACCTCCTCTTACATGTAAGATCGACTATTGTAGGATGAATGAGGTGGTGTATACTTTTTCAACTTTTCCATCCTGCATTATACCGTTTAATTTTTCTTTTAACGTATTTTCTAACTTTGAAATACTATCTTTTTCCTTCAATTGCTCACTTTGCATTTGAGCCAGTTGCTGGATGATTAAGTTCTTCACTTGAAAATCTCTCTTTTCAAGTTCAGCTTTCGCATCTTCACTTGAAGTTTGAATTTTATAAGAGATTTTTATATAATCTCCATTTTTTAAGTTCGTTGTGATTTCTGGAACATCAACTGAAGCTTCAATAATTTCATCAATTGTTGGTTCCCCACTTGCAGGTTTTACATTTACTTTATTAATAATAATGACAGTAACTGTTCCAATAAGCGTAATCGCTAACAGAAGCACGATCATAATATTTACTAACTTATTTTTAAACAATGGACTACGCCTCCATTTTTTTATCAGTACCTAATAAATTAATTGATTGATAAAATGCAGTTACTAATTTTACTACTTCAGCTTCTGGTTCTTTTACAAAAAATTTATGACCATTCGTTAAAGTAATTGTTGTATCGGGAAATGATTGTATTTCCTCGATATAAATTGCATTTAATGTAAATTTATTTCCGTTTAATTTTGTTAAGCTTATCATTTATAGTAGAGGATTAAGCTTTAACATAATCCTCCTTCACCTACCTTAACGTTTTAAGTTTACAAGCTCTTCTAAGATTTGGTCTGAAGTCGTAATGATTCTAGAGTTCGCTTGGAATCCACGTTGTGCTACAATCATGTCTGTAAATTCTTCAGATAAATCTACATTTGACATTTCTAAAGCACCCGCTGAAAGTGTTCCACGAGAATTTCCAGGAGTTGAAACATTTGGTATACCTGAGTTATTACTTTCTTGGAACGTATTACCACCTGTTTTTAATAAACCACCTGGGTTTGAGAAAGTTGCTAAAGCAATTTGTCCAAGTGCTTTAACTTGTCCATTAGAGAATACACCAGTAATTTCACCTGATTGACCAAATGTAAAGCTTGTTAGTGTACCACCAGCAGATCCATCTTTTTCTTTAACTGATGCGCTAGAAGCCTCGGCAGTTTGGGTTAATTTATCAAATACTAATTTATCTGGAGTTAATACGATTGACGCAGCACCTACAGTTGATGGAATTGTAACATTAGCACCAAAAGGATACGTAATAGGTGGTGTTGTATCAACGATTAATGATCCATCGGGATTAAAGCTTAAAGTTCCTGAACCATAAGTTGTTGGTACTGTTGGTGCCGTTACTACATTTTGAACTGCAACACTCCAAGTATTGGAAGCGGTTTTTGTATAGACTACATTTAAAGGTACCTCATTTCCTAATGAGTCTCTAACTGCAAGATCCATTGATACTTTATCGCCAACTGCTGCATTACTAGATAAATTACCGTCAAATTTTACTGTAGTTGTAGCTGATGGCGCTACTGTAGCATTTTTATCAATTGTTAAATTCATTAATTTACTAGTATTAGGCTTACCTGTTACTGGATCCATTGCATAGCCTTGTACTTTCAAACCATCAGAGTTAATAAGATTTCCAACACTATCAATATCAAAGTTTCCTGCACGAGTATAGAATTGCTGGTTCCCATTCTTCACTACAAAGAATCCGTCACCCTCTATACCTACGTCTAGTAATCTACCAGTTGTTTGAAGACTTGAGTTTGTCATAATCGTATCAATTGATGATACAGCAGATCCTAAACCAATTTGCTTTGCATTTGTTCCACCACGATTGTTTTGTGCGCTACTAGCACCAGACATTGTTTGACTCGCAATATCCTTAAACGTTACTCGTCCTTTTTTAAAGCCATACGTATTAACGTTAGCAATGTTATTTCCAATTACATCTAATTTAGTTTGGAAGTTTTTCATTCCACCAATTCCTGAATACATCGAACGAAGCATTAATTTTCCTCCTTAAATAAGTAAATGACTATTTATAAATGGTTTATTTAATTAGCAGTTTCTGTTTCTGGTTTAGTTTCTGGTTTAGTTTCTGGTTTAGTTTCTGATTCAGTGATTTCACTAATTTTTGAAATGTATTCTGTATAAGTTGATTTACCATTCGTTAATTGAACTAAGTATCCATCTTTATTTCTTTCGACTGATTTAACGATACCTTCTTCAATTGTTGTCGACTTACCATCCTCAGAAACGACTATATAGGATACTTTTTTTCCTATTAATTCACTGAACTGAAGTAAGTTAGTTGACATACTAGTTAAAAAACTGTTCAAAGATGTATTCATGTTTGTCATTTGTTCTAGTGAAGAAAATGTTGCTAGTTGCGCAATATAGTCTTTATCTTGCATTGGATTTAATGGATCCTGGTTTTTCATCTGCGCCATAAGTAGTTTAAGAAAATCATCTTTTCCTAGATCACTGCCAGACTTTTTACTTGTTTTCGCATCCGATGAATTAATAGCATTTAACGCATCTAAAATTGTACTCATTGGCTACAGGCTCACTTTCAAGAACTCATCTAAAAATGAAGAACTAACTTCTTCCTCTTTTTCAGATTGGTTTGATTGTTTTTGTTGTTGATTTTGTTGCTTTTGTTCGCGTTCACGATTTAAGTAAGATGAATTATCAGTTTGCAATGATTGATAAAGGTCAATTTTTTCTACTTGTAGATTATTCATCTGTAGTGCTTGCTTTAAACCATCCATATTTGATTGTAATAACTCTTTCGCTTTTCCAGATGAAGCAATAATTGTTGCAGTCATTCCTTGATCATTTTTAACTAGTTCAATAGAAATTCGTCCCAAGTGTTCTGGAAAGAGTTTTATAAATATTTTTTGTTGACCCATCTCATTCGTAAAATTACTTTTTTGAATGATATTTTGGAAGTCTCTAACAAATTGATTCGCCTCAGCCTTATTAGTTGTTTTACTAATGAATAAAGCAAACTGTTTAACATTTTCCCCAGTAAACGATTGATTTGAAGATGAAAAGTTTTGATTTTCCGTTTCGGAAGTATTTATTTTTGTCATTGAGACAGGTTCTATATCAACTTCTTCAGTATTAGAGATTCCTTGTTTTTCAGTATTAACTTTTGTATCAGTTAATTGTGAAGTCGATACCATTTTCAAGATACTATCAGATACAATCTTAATTTGATCAGTACTCAAACCATTATCTTCTAAAAATTTGTCTAAAACCGGTATCAATTTCTTTATATCACTTTGAGAAATTTCACTGGTTGAATTTTGAAGTTGATCAGTTGGTTTTGCTTCAGATTTAATCGTTTCCATTAACTTTGAAAGAATATTAGATAAAATCGTTGAAATACCTTTTAGATCATCTAATTGGTTTATTTCTGTTGATTTTTTAATGTCCACTGAAGTTAAAATGGCATTCATGAAACCTTTTGAGTCTGTTGATAAAATTCCATCTGATAAATTAAAAGCAGTATTACTGGAGTCATTACTTTTTGATGAATCCTGTATAGACGTTTCAAGTTGTTTTTGAATCAATGACTGTAATAGTGTTAATAAATCAGCCATCCAATTCAACTGATCTGTATCAGCGTCACTACTTTCTTCTATTTTTCCAAGTGCATCTTCTATTAGCTTTTCTAGTTTGTTTATATCAGCCTTTTCTTCGATATTTTTCACTAGTTTAATATTTTTTTCACTCGGTTGAACTGTTTGAAGAGATTGTGAGTCCTTCATAACTTTATCAAAAGATTTATTATTCTTCTGAAAATATGAAGATTTTGATTTCAATGGTTGCACGATATTGAATAATTGATTTTTTTCAATCCCATTCATACTGTTCACCTCCCTCCACTTTACTGTCTGTTATCTTGAATTTGCTGTCATCATGGAAGTAAACTTAGCAGCTTTTTTAACATCCATGTTAGCTAGAATTTCTGTTACTGCCTCGTTTTTAAGGTTTGAAAGAATATAAAATGCTTCATCTTCTGTTACTGACTGTAATATTTGAGCTGCTTGTTTTGAAGACATTTGCTCATAAGTTGTAAATAGTTTTTTAGATAAAGCCTTTTTCTCTTCCTCTGAATCAATTGTTGCTGTATTTCTTTCTTCTAAATCCTTTATTTGTTGTCTCAACTTTTCAGCTTCAATTCGTAAACTGTTAATATGTTGATCTTTTTCTTTTGATTTACTTTTCAATGTTTTTAATTCTTCTTCAACTTTTTTATTTGTTGCTGTAAGCTTTGTAAGCTTATCTTTCATTTGCTCATTTTCTGATATTGGAGACTCACTTTTCACGTATGATTCAATAAATGGAATATGTGAAGCAATCTTCCTTGCCTCTTTCGGTACATTAACACCAGCGACATATAAGATAATAACTGCAATTGTTACAGTAAAAAGTATTGGAATTAAAAAGACAAAGATAAAATATTGGAAAGTGCTATAATCTTTTTCGTTCGTCTCAATCTGCATATTCATCACCTATTAGTTTCGATTTACAAATTGTTGAAGAGATAGGTCATCCATGAGTTTAGACTCTAAATTAAGTAAATTTGCATATTGAAGTTTAAAAGCTTTTTCCTTCATCTTTTCAAATTTCTTCACTTCTACATTTTGATCGAGTAATTCTTCTTGTTTAGTAAGCATAATATTTCTAGTTCGCATTACATCAATTTGAGCTTTTGAAATGTCTCTCTCTAATGCGTCTCTAAAAAGTTGTTGTTGTTTAATTCCAATGATTGAAAGGCCTAAATTTAATTCTTGTTCTGTATGTTCATCAAGCATTTCTTTTTTTCTTAGAAGCTCATATAATTTAGTCGCTTCTTTCTCAAAGGTTTTAACAGCAACTTCATAGCTCATTTGAACTTGTTCTTTTTCTTTTTGTTTAATTGTTAATATTTTTTCAAATCGAAATGGTATTGCCATTATTGATCACCCTTACTAACAATTGAATTTAAAAGTTGAACGGTCTCTTCTGCTGAATAATTTTCATGAACAGATTGCTTAAAAAATTCAACAATTTTTGGATAATAAAATATAGCTTCATCAATTTCTACGCTTGTTCCTCGTTTATAGGCACCGATGTTGATTAAATCCTCTGAATTTAAATACGTTGCTAATAACGTTCGAACTCTATCAGCTAGTATCAAATTTTCTCTCGGTACGACTGCTGACATTACCCTACTTACGCTTTTAAGAACATTGATTGCTGGAAATTGACCTTTATTTGCCAATTCACGATCTAATACAATATGACCGTCTAAAATACCGCGGACTGTATCTGAAATCGGTTCATTTAAATCATCTCCATCAACTAGTACAGTGTAAAATGCGCTTATTGTGCCATGCTCACTTGTACCTGTTCTTTCAAGTAATTTAGGTAATATCGCAAATACAGAAGGTGTATAACCTTTAGTTGTTGGTGGTTCTCCTGTCGCTAAACCGATTTCACGTTGAGCCATAGCAACACGTGTAACACTATCCATCATGAACATGACATTTAAGCCACGATCTCGAAAATATTCAGCGATTGCTGTTGCCGTAAAAGCTCCTTTTAGTCTCATTAATGCTGGTTGATCAGAAGTAGCTACAACGACAATTGATTTTGCTAAACCTTCAGGGCCTAGATCTCTTTCAATAAATTCTCGAACCTCTCGACCACGTTCTCCAATTAATGCAATGACGTTTAAATCTGCAGTCGCGTTTCTAGCAATCATCCCCATTAACGTACTTTTACCAACACCACTACCTGCGAAAATTCCGATTCTTTGACCACTTCCGACACTTAGCATACTATCGATTACTTTTACACCAACCTCAACTTGTTCCGAAATTGGTGGTCTCTTCATCGGATTTGGTGGATCGTTTTCAGTTGCTACTGGTCTTAAGCCTTTTGGTAAACTTGAACCATCAAGCGGTTCTCCTAAGGCATTAACAACTTGTCCAATTAATGAATTACCAACTTTTACTTGAAGTGACTGTCCTGTAGTTTCAACAATACAACCTGGTGAAATATCATGTACATTTGTATAAGGCATAAGTAAGACGTTTTCATCATTGAATCCAACAACTTCTGCAAATACTTTCTTCTTTTGATTTTTATCAAGAAAGATGTAACATAAGTCGCCAATTGAGGCTTTCGGACCTTTTGATTCAATCATCAATCCTATTACTCTTAGCACCTTACCGTACCTTCTATAAGAGTCTATTGAAGGAAGCTGTTGGATCACTCTAGTTAGTTGCATCTACTTCCTCCTGACTTAGTTCTAAAAGTTTCCTAGAAATTTCACTTAATTGAACATCCACACTTGCATCAATTCTTCCAAATGAAGAATCAATTACGCAGCTACCTATTGATAATGTTTCATCCGGATAAATAAATAACTTTGATTCATTTAGTAATATTTTTTCTAATTCAACCCGTTGAGACACTAATAAATCATATTGAGAAGGATGAATTGTTAATCGAATATCCTTCTCTTCTCTGATTTCATGTAAAACCTTCTTGACGATTGGCAATAGATGCTCCTGATTTTGATCAATTTCAAGTAATAAAATATGTTCTGAAACTGCTAAGCCAAGCTTTAAAATCGCATCTTCACTTTCTTCTATTCTGTTTAGATAATCAACTTTAGAAGATTCTACTACTTCTTTCGCTTCATTTAATAAACTCTCATATTCATACATAGCAATTTGTCGGCCTTCCTCTTTCCCAAGAGCAATACCCTCTTCTTTTGCTAAATGAATCAAATTGTTCTTTTCTTCAAACCAAAGTTGCTTCATTTGGTCTATTTCTAATTGAGCATCTCTTTTTTGAATCTCAATTTCTTGTTTAACAAGTTCCAATTTATTTTGATATGTTTCAAGCTCTTCCTTAATATTGAGAAGTTGCTCGTTATCATTATCATTTTCTAACAGTTCTTCAGTTTGATGAAAGACTCTTTGGATACCGATTGTTTTTGTTGGAGTAGTTTCATTTTGCAATTGCTGTCTCTTTATTAGATTAGACAATGATATCCTCTCCTCCGCCTCTAGCAACTACGATTATGCCTGATTCTTCTAATCGACGAATAGTTGATACGATACGAGTTTGAGCTTCTTCTACATCACGTAAACGAACCGGTCCAAGATACTCCATTTCTTCCATAAATGTTTCTGCCATTCGGTTTGACATGTTCTTGAAGATAACGTTTTTAACTTCTTCACTAGCAACTTTAAGTGATAGCATAAGGTCTTCATTATCAACATCTCGAATAACGCGTTGAATTGATCGATTATCAAGGGTAACAATATCTTCGAATACAAACATTCTCTTTTTAATTTCTTCTGCCAGTTCAGGGTCCTGAACTTCAAGTGCTTCTAAAATTGTTCTTTCTGTACTTCGATCGACACCGTTTAATACATCAACAACAGTTTCTATACCACCAGTTTGTGTATAATCTTGCGTCACACTTGTTGATAGTTTTCTTTCTAAGAGCTGTTCTACTTCATTAATGATTTCTGGTGATGTACTATCCATTAATGCGATCCTTTTTGCAATATCCGCCTGCATATCTTGTGGTAACTCAGAAAGGATTTGACCTGCCTGAATTGAATCAAGATAAGATAAGATAAGATTAAAGCGATTGTTTGAGGATGCTCATTTTGAATAAAGTTTAATATTTGTGATGGATCAGCTTTTCTAGCAAAATCAAATGGTTTAACGTGTAATGAAGATGTCAATCTATTAATGATTGTTTGAGCTTGATCTCCACCTAATGCTTTTTCCAAAATTGTTTTTGCATAGCCGATACCACCTTGCGTGATATATTCTTGCGCTAATGCGATTTGGTGAAATTCTTCTATAATACCTTCTTTATCCTTCGCTTCTACCTTACGAACACCAGAAATCTCAAGTGTTAATCTCTCAATTTCTTCCTCAGATAAATGCTTGTATACTTGAGCAGATACATCTGGACCAAGAGAAATAAGAAGAATAGCAGCCTTTTGTTTACCACTTAACTCAGTTGATTTATCTTTCTTTGCCATTGTTCTCCTCCTAGTCCTCTGAAATCCAGCTTCTTAATAGTTTCGCAAATTCTTCTGGCTTTTCTTTTGCCATTTTTTCTAATTGCTTTCTTCTTACAGTTCCATCCGTTTCAGTTTCATTATTTATGTCTGGTACATCAATAATTGGTCCACCTAAATCCTCAACTGTAATTTCTTCTTCTTGTCGACGTTTACGAAGTAATAAGAATACTAGAATGATAATAATTAACAATAAAGCGCCACCAGCGATATACATCCATAATGGAATTGTTGACTTCGTAGTAGTTAAGGCAGCATTATTTCCTTTAAATTGCGAAACTGAGACTGCAACTTTTTCTGCTACTTGGTCTTGAGTTAACTCTACTCCATCTTTGTTGTATCCTTTATCGATTGATGTTTTTACAATTGTGCCAAGCATTTGTTTGATTTCATCAATTGTTTGCTGTGGTAGTGAGTTCACATCTTTTGGATTAGGTGGTTCAACAGCAAGTTGAATACTTAAATCTCTAATTCGATATGGTGCATCAACGATTTCATTTTTAATTCGATTGACATCATAGTTAATTCTTTCTTCTTCTTTTGTATAATCTCCATTAGATGAAGTATTTGAACCTTGATAGCTAGCAATATCTTCATCACCAGTTCCAGCTACTCCACCATCAGTTGGCTTCGAACCAGCATAAGCTTCTTTTATTTTTTCTGAGCTTACGGCAATTCCTTGGATATTTTCTTTATCAACTGGTTCTACTAATTCCTGGTTACTTTTCTTTTGGCTAAAATCGACATCAGCAATTACACTAACAGCAACTTTATCAGGACCCATCATTTTACCAAGCAATTGTTGAACTTGAAGTTGAATATCTTTTTCTACATTATTTTTAATATTTTCTTGTGATGCAATATCTGTACCAATTTGTGATTCTTCATCTTCATTTTTTATGTCAAAACTATCAAAATATTGGTTGGTTATGACGATATTAGAAATAGGTAAGTTAGGAACACTTTTTGAAACTAAATGATAAAGAGCAGTTTTTTGTTCTTGATTAAACTTATAACCAGCTTCCGTTTCTAATACGATTGAAGCGGATGCCTCTCCAGCCTCATCTGTGATCCACAAACTCTTTTCTGGAAGGGTTATCATTACTTTCGCATTATTAATCCCATCTATTTCTTTCATTAAATTAGCAAGTTCATTTTGCATAGCTTCTAGCTTTACAACATTAAACTCACTATCAGTCATACTAAAATTGGAATTACTTCCAAAAAACTCATAATCGATTGTACCTGAATCTGGAATACCTTTTGAAGCAAGGTCTACCTTCAGCTCATCAACTACCGTATCTGGTACATATATTGTTTGACCATTATCCTTAATTTCAGAAGTGATCCCTTTTGAATCTAGCGTCTCTTTTATTTGCCCTGTTTCAGAAGGGGAAAGATTACTATATAAAGGAACTAAATTTTCTTTCGTAAAAAAATAAGTACTTGCTGCTAATATAACTACTAATAGGACTGGGAGCCCAATTAAGAATGATTTTTGTTTTAACGTTCGTTCCGTCCAAAAATTCTTTATTCGAGCGATCCATCCCTTCACCTTTTCGTTCATTACAATCCCCCAGATGTTGTTCAAAATATGAAAAACATTTTATATATATTTATTTAGCTGACTTAAATTGGTTTTCCCATTACATTTGCATTCTCATCATTTCTTGATATGCATCAATAACTTTATTTCGAATTTCCATCGTAGTTTGTAACATAATACTAGATTTTTCAGATGCGATCATGACATTATGTAAATCAACGTTTTCGCCTCTTACTAATTTATTTGTTAAATCACTTGAAGCAAGGCCTGCCTCGTTTACTTCATTAATAGAATCTTTTAAAAAACCTGCAAATTTAGATTGTATTTCACCTGATGTACTAACAGCATTTGTTGGTTTTAGAGGCTGTAAATTAAACGATTGAATTTGATTGATTTGTGTCATCTAATGTCCCTACCTTTACTTTCCAATTTCTAAGGCTTTTGTTAAAAGCCCTTTAGATGCATTTAGAACCGTAACATTCGCTTCATATGATCTTGTTGCACTCATTAAATCTACCATTTCCTTTAACGGATCTACGTTTGGCATTTGTACATATCCATTCTCATCGGCATCAGGGTGCTCAGGATTATATACTAATTTAAAAGGGGACTGATCCTCTGATATTTTAGTCACTTTAACACCGCTCCCAGCACTAGCGTTTGATTGTACAGTGTCATTGAAAATACTTGCAAAACTACCACTTCCGTTGCTAGAAGAGATTTCTACCATTTTTCTTCTGTATGGTTGCCAAACTCCATCTACCATTTTTGATCTAGTAGTTTCTGAATTCGCCATATTGGATGAAACTACATCCATTCGTAGTCTTTGCATTGTAAGTGCAGAAGCTGAAGTATTAATACTATTAAAAATACTCAAAACCTATTTCCCTCCTCTTATGACACTCTTCAATGTATTGAACTGTCCGTTAATTCGATCAACTAAAGCTTGGTTATATATCTGATTTTCAGCTAACTGAGCCATTTCAGTATCTAAATCAACATTATTTCCATTATGTGAATAAGAAGTATCACTTTTTTCAATGATTGAATTAGATGATGTTTGTCCATATTTAAAATCAAAGTGTTTACTATTCGTTCTATTTGCCATAAAGTTCGCATTCATTTCATTTTCGAGAAAGGACTTAAAAGATACATCTTTTGCTTTGTAATTTGGCGTATCTGCATTTGCTATATTTTGAGAAATAGCCTTTTGCTTTTGTACTGAATAATCAAGTCCTCTTTCTAATGCAGTGATTGTATTAGAAAATAATTTCATATGTCCTCCTCTGTCTATCAAAAACGTCTTAATCTTACAAAAATCAACATTTTATATCTAATATATAAATATTTCGACAATATGTTCCAATCTACTACGTAATAAATTATAACTATGTAAGACTTGCATTGAAACTGTATATTTTCACATATTACAAATAGGTATATTGGACTAAAATATTAAGCGAATTGAAGTCATATTGTTAATTCGTATGAAATATTTTCTATAAAATATGACAAATTATTTCATATTTGAAACATTACTTTAATAATTATACTATATATTACCAAGAAACGACCGAATTTGGTATACGTTTCACAATAATTTAAATATTTTGTCTAAAAATATCACTGGAAATTCTTCAATTTTATACAAATTTATGG
>NZ_JBALMS010000026.1:0-69220 GCF_036962205.1 Bacillus sp. JJ664
TTCAAAGTTCACTTCGTCGCGTCATTGGCGACTTTCTTATATTAACATCTCTTCATTTGAGAGTCAACATTATTTTTGAAGTATTTTTCATAACTTCATTTTGTTAATTTGTCGCGTCTTCTTGGCGACGTATATTAATATAACATCATGTTTTCTTCATGACAAGTCTTTTTTACTATTTTTTTTAAAAAAAAGGTTAAAAGTTTTTCATTTAATAAAGGAAGAGTAATAAGAGATGTCGAATTACGCATAAACTATATAGAAAAAGGAGTTTTCATTATGGAGCTACACCCAGATATTTTTATTAAATTACTCATTTCAGCCATGTTAGGTTCCATTATCGGTCTAGAAAGAGAATTAAAAAGAAAACCACTTGGATTAAAGACATGTCTCGTTATTTCTATTATGAGCTGTCTATTAACAATCGTATCGATAAGCTCAGCTTATAATTTTCCAAGTAGTGATTTCTTAAACATCACAATGGATCCATTACGATTACCTGCTCAAATTGTATCAGGGATTGGTTTTGTTGGTGCGGGAGTAATCTTGCGCAGAGGTAATGATACGATTGCAGGTTTAACGACAGCTGCAATGATTTGGGGAGCTTCCGGAATTGGAATTATCGTAGGGGCAGGTTTTTATTTAGAAGCCTTAGCTGGCGTAGGCTTACTAATTATAAGTGTAGAGTTGATTCCATATTTAATTAGTAAACTTGGACCAAAGAGATTAAAAGAACGAGATATCATTTTAAAGATGATTGTTAACGGGATAGAGAACATTAATACCGTAATTGATCAAATTAATGCACAAGAAATTACAGTGAAAAATATTAAGATTAAAGGACTAAGTAATGACGAGCATTATGTCCAAATGAAGCTTTTAGTTTTCAATAAACGAAGAACAACTGAAATTTATTATGATATTGAACAAATCGAAAACGTTCGAGGAATTGAAATAGAGAGTATTTAATAGTGATAACTTACATTTAATTGGTAAAAATAAGTGTTACGAGATAGTGATGGAGGAATGCACTTGAAAGTATTTCGTAACACACCTACTTATTTTAAATCCTATACGCTTTTTAAAGTTACGTTCATCTTAATTACACTGATCGTTGCTTTTGGTGTCATTATACACTTTGCAGAACCATTTACTTTCCCAACAGTTTGGGATGGACTCTGGTGGTCATTAGTGACAACATTTACAGTTGGTTATGGTGATTATGTTCCATTCTCCCCTGTCGGTCGTTTTTTTGCTGTTGTCTTAATTCTACTTGGAACAGGACTAGGATCGTATTACATGATTTCTTTTTCAGCACAGGCATTTCGAAATCAGGATGCCGATTTTAAAGGAACACTTACATTTTCTAAAAAAAATCACATCATAATAGTTGGATGGAATGAACGTGTTAAAAATGTCATAAAACAATTACGCGAAACGTCAAATTCAACACATATTGTACTAATTGATGAAAGTTTAGAATTATTACCGCCTGATTTAGAAAAAGTACATTTTGTAAAGGGAAGTGGAGCAAGCGACCCTATTTTAGAAAAAGCAAATATACGATCAGCACATACCATACTAATTACCGCTGATCAGAATAAAAATGAACATGATGCCGACATGCAAACAATCTTAACAATCATCGCAGCTAAAGGTGTGACATCATCGATAAATTGTATTGCTGAAATTTTAACAAAAAATCAAGTTATCAATGCAACAAGAGCTGGAGCAGATGAAATTATTGAAGTAAATTTGTTAACATCATTTGTCATGGCAGGGTCAATCGTTCATAAAGGGTATTCAGATGTACTCCTTAAACTATCAAACCAACTTGAGAATTTGACTGTTAAAATGATTGAAGTAGATCGACACATGATTGGCCAATTTTTTTATGACATTGTTATAGAAGAGATGAACAATAACAAAATTGTTATTGGCGTTGTCAGAAATAAAAACACGTTGATTAGACCTGAAAATACGTTGAAGATTGAAGAAAATGATTTACTTATTTCTCTAGTTTGAATTACATAAGTACACAAAAAAGAGCCATTTCAATTGAGGATGGCTCTTTTTCTACTTAAGTTAAGTAAGATTCAACTGATTTGAGAATTTCTCTACCCTTTTTTTGATACTTTCCTGGTACATTTGCATCTGGTTCAATTGGCTCTTGGAATTGATTGATCGAAGCTGTTACATTTCCTTCAATACCGACATTATCATCTAAACCTTTATTATAAACATGTGTTAACAAGTAAGGTGTTTTAAATTGAATAACCGCACCATCCACATCTAATGATCCAGATGTTACTTTAAAAGGTAATCGCAAATATTGATATCCATGGTCATTTGCCATTAGTAAATCAAAACTACCATGATCGAAATCCCAATTGGGTCCGATAACAAATCCATGACTTTTTAAATTTTCTTCAATATGATTCAGTACAAATGTTTGATTTTCTAGCTTTGATTCTAAAGGATACATTCTTTTTCTCCTCCTTTTTATAGATAGTATTTTCCAAGAACGTAAAAACATGAACGTTAAATTAAAGCAAATTTTGAATAACTTATCACTTTTGTAGGAAGAAAATAAAAAACCGTTGTTAAAAAATTAACAACGGTTTCTTCTATATTATTTTAAACGCTCTTCTAATTGCATTTTTAATTCTTCAAATCCAGGCTTACCTAATAGTGCAAACATGTTTTTCTTATATGCTTCTACACCAGGTTGATCAAACGGATTCACCCCTAATAAATAACCGCTCATCGCACACGCTAATTCAAAGAAATAAACAGTATAACCAAAAGTATACTCATCTAATTTAGGTAAATTAACAACTAAACTTGGTACACCACCATCTGCATGCGCTAAAATTGTGCCTTCAAAAGCTTTTTTGTTAACGAAGTCCACAGACTTACCTGCTAGATAGTTTAAACCATCTGAATCATTATCTTCAAGTTCAATCGTTAATTCGTGACGAGCACTTTCAACATTAATGACTGTTTCAAACAAGTCACGACGACCTTCTTGAATATATTGTCCTAAAGAATGTAAATCGGTTGAGAAGTTTGCAGAAGATGGGAAAATCCCTTTTTGATCTTTTCCTTCACTTTCGCCAAACAGCTGCTTCCACCATTCACCAAAGTATTGAAGTGAAGGCTCATAATTCACAAGCATTTCAATCGTTTTACCTTTGCTATATAAAACATTACGTACTACTGCGTATTGATACGCTTGATTATCTTCTAACTCAGAAGAATTATATTCATTTAGTGCACTTTGAGCACCTTTCATCATCTGTTCAATATCTAATCCAGCAGCAGCAATTGGTAATAATCCTACTGCTGTTAGAACAGAATATCTCCCGCCAACATCATCAGGAATGACAAATGTTTCGTATCCTTTTTCATCTGCTACTGTTTTTAAAGCACCTCTAGCTTTATCAGTTGTTGCATAAATACGAGCTTTCGCTTCTTCCGCACCATATTTTTCTTCTAATAACTTTCTAAAGATACGGAATGCAATTGCAGGCTCAGTTGTTGTACCAGACTTAGATATAACATTAATCGAAAAGTCTTTGTCTTTTAACAGTTCAATTAAATCATGCATGTATGTAGAACTAATATTATTTCCAACGAAGAACACTTGTGGCGCTTTTCTTTCTACCTTCGATGTTATATTGAAAAATGAATTTTGAAGCATTTCGATTGCAGCACGAGCCCCTAAATAAGACCCACCGATTCCAATGACTAAAAGTACGTCTGAATCTGATTTAATTTTATTCGCAGCTTTTTGAATACGAGAGAATTCATTTTGATCATATTCATTCGGTAAGTCTACCCAACCTAAGTAGTCATTACCAGCACCTGTTTTTTCATGAATCGTATGATGAAATAATTTTACTGCATCTCTTAAATATGTAAGTTCATGTTCTTGAAAAAATGATTTCGCTTTTGAATAATCAAATTTGATATGAGAAGTCATTTGAAACCTCCTAAAATAATTTATACTTTACAATGTACCGAAATATAATATTCAAAGCAAGTATCTACACTTAAATATTTGTGAATTTTTTAACATTCACTTATTCGTATTGAAAATTATTTTTTTGTTCATTACATAATCTCAAAAGAATGAGAGAAAATATGTTAGAAGGTAATGAAAAAGGAGGTAAACTTTAATGAGTACTCTACAACGTATTGCACTTATCTTCACAATTATTGGGGCAATCAATTGGGGATTAATTGGTTTTTTCCAATTTGACTTAGTTGCTGCTATATTTGGCGGAGCAGATTCTGCCTTTGCTCGAATAATATACGGTATCGTTGGTATTTCAGGTTTAATTAACCTTGGCTTGTTATTCAAACCTTCTGAAGAGCTAGGTACACACCCTGAAACGAACGATATTTAATGATACATTTTCAAATTAAAAAGGAAGGGAAAAACCCTTCCTTTTTAATTTGTCATATTCTCTTTTTTCATTTCAACATGGATCCATTCATTTAACTTTTTGTTCAATGTACTAAACCCATCTGGTTTTAATTCTCTTAACAGCCTTGCCGCATGTTTTAAATTCTCATCACCATTTACCCCTTGATCAAGACTTGCTCCTTTTAAAGATAAACTTATTTTCCCGGTCATCTCGTCAATAGACAGTACACGTACATTCACTGTTTGCCCGACAGAGATATAATCTCGAATATCACGAACATAGCCATTAATAATTTCGGATATATGGACTAGTCCTTGAGTTTGGTGATCAAGTGATATAAAGGCACCATACGTCTGAATTCCAGTTACTTTTCCAGTGTAGACTTTCCCAATATTGTAGTTTTGTGCCATTAAAAACACTCCTATTTTCGTTCAATCCAAATAAATTTTAGCACACACAGTCCAACTTTTAAAGCAACTACATAAACACATCATGGCACTTTTCAAATATATTTGTTATTTACCCTTACTGTATTATAGTCATTTTAAAGGTTGGGCTATATCTATTATTTAAAATTTCCTTCTTTATTTAGAATTGACGAAAAACTAAAAAAATAAAAGCGCTGAATATAGGAACATTTTGATTAAACCCTTTTTCGAGCACCATTGTCTTTTATGGTAAGTACTCGTTGAAAAGACTCAACTAATGTCCAATAAAAAGAGTATCATTAAAAAAAAGCATTTTCTCCTTTCATTTGGACATAATAATCCAAAATCTAAGAAAGGAGTTTTGATGATGAGTCATTCTGAAACAATCCAATCTACTTATAAAGTCTTTGGACTGGATGTCTATTATGAACTATATGGGTATCAAAATATTGATAAGAAAGATTCCAAGGTATTTGTATGTATACATGGGTTTTTATCATCGTGTTTTAGCTTCCGCAGACTGATACCATTTATCGCAAAAGATCATATTGTA
Source organism: Bacillus sp. JJ664 (assembly GCF_036962205.1). Classification (NCBI taxonomy): domain Bacteria; kingdom Bacillati; phylum Bacillota; class Bacilli; order Caryophanales; family Bacillaceae; genus Bacillus; species Bacillus sp. JJ664. The sequence continues at coordinate 5,415 of NZ_JBALMS010000026.1, forward strand.
CTTGTTATTGATTTACCTCCGTTTGGTAAAAGTGGAAAGCACCTTAATTTTACTTACTCCTACGATAATTTTGCGAATGTGGTTATTTCACTTGTAGATCATCTAAAACTAGATAAAGTTAACTTGGTAGGTCATTCTATGGGTGGACAAATATGCCTTTATGTTGCTAAGAAGAAACCTGAATTTGTAAATAAGGTCATTTTACTTTGTAGTTCGGGGTATTTAGGTAAAGCAAACCCTCATTTAATACTTTCATCTTATTTTCCTTTTTTCCATCTATACGTAAAGAGAACAATAACTAAACAAGGAATCATGCATTCACTAAACTCAGTTGTACATAATCAAAATCTAATTGATGAAGAAATGATAAACGGTTACAAAGAACCTTTTTTACAAAATGAAATTTTTAGAGCACTAACAAAAATGATTCGGGATCGTGAAGGGGACTTAAGTCCAACTGATTTACAAAACATATCTGTTCCAACTCTTCTAATTTGGGGAGAAAAAGATAAGGTTGTACCGCTAGAAATCGGAAAAAGACTACATCAAGATTTAAAACAATCTATTTTGGTCACTTATCCAGAAGCTGGCCATTTAATTCCTGAAGAAATTCCGGAGCATATTTATGATCGAATCGCTAATTTTGTTTAACCTCTAAAATATAAAAAAACAAACCTGAAGCTAATTTGCTACAGGTTTGTTTACATTTCAAATAATGGCAAAGATACAATTGTTTTTAATCCTTGCCCTTCAATATTCATAAAAGAGATGTTCCCATTATGTTGTTCAATGATTTGCTTAACAATCGCTAGTCCGAGGCCAGTTCCACCTTCGTTTCTTGATCTTGCTTTATCTACTCTATAAAATCTTTCACCTAAATGAGCAATTTCCTCTTCTGGTACCCCTTTACCTTGATCTACAATTTCTAGTACAACCTTTTTACTCTGTCTTAATGTAATCGTAATTGATTTACCTGAAGGCGTATAACGAATTGAATTATCTAGTAAATTGTGAATAACCTGTTGAAAACGATCCGGATCAACACTCGCAATAATTGATTCATCTAACCGTTTATGCACAATTATGTGTTTTTCTTTCAAGAATTGTGTATAAGTTTCGAGGGTATCTTCAATTAATTGGGCTAGTACATTCGGCTCTTGTCTTAAAGGGATGTTTTGACCATCTAAAGTTGCTAAATCTAATAAGTCACGAACAAGTCTTTGCATGCGGCCCGCTTCCTTTTGAATGATGCCTACATATTTCATTTGCTGTTCTGGTTTCACTACTCCATCAAGAATCGCTTCACTATAGCCCTTAACATAACTAAGCGGAGTTCTTAATTCATGAGAAACATTTGCTAAGAATTCTTTTCTATTTTCATCTTCTTTTTGTAAAGAATCTGACATTGAATTAAATGCGATCGCTAGTTTACCAACTTCATCCCCACTATCATGCAGAATTCGTTCAGTATAATCACCATTTGCCATTTTGTAAGAAATTTGTTCCATACGTGACAATGGTTTAATCATTTGCTGGATAATTCTCCTACCAATGATTAGTACAATTACTGCAAATAATAGTGCACTAACAAAAAAGATCCACTTCGATTGTTGAATTAAATCGGTAATACTTCTTAAAGGCAAGTGTAAATAGATAATCCCTTCAAGTTTTTCTTTTTTCACTACAGGCACAACGACTCCAATAATTTGGCGTTTAAATCTTTCTTCAAAACCTGTTTTTGTAATAACTTTTCCTTGCAATAATGTTTCTCTGTCATCTTCTGTAATAAATGACTGATGACTTACATTATAAGGAATACATGCACTTAAATCTCGAGGATTACTAACATATAATACATTCGCATTTGACACTTTTTCGAACTCCGATACAAATCTCTCAAAATCTTTTATATTACTCTCGTGATAGTGCTTTACTATATTTTCACCTTCTTGAATCAATGTAGAACGTACATATGAAACGTATAATTGTTTATATGCAAATTGAAACATTAAAAAAAAGAAAATCGTTGTACAAATGACGATTATACAAATTGTTAACCATAGCTTTTGTAAAAATGAAAATGAATATATAATGTTNNTTTTCATCCATTCATTCCAAACTTATATCCTACACCCCAAACTGTAGAAATATAATCCGCATCTTGTCCAAGTTTAATTCTTAAAGTTTTAATATGAGTATCAACCGTTCGAGCAGTTCCAAAATAGTCGATTCCCCACACCTTCTCTAAAATCTGTTCACGACTGAAAACATAATCTTGATGTTTACTAAAAAAGAGCAGTAAATCATATTCCTTTAACGTAAGTGATAGTTCTTTGTTTGTGACAAAAACACTTCTAGCTTTTTCGTTAATCTCTATGTTTCCTATTTTTATTAAAGTTGAACTACCTTCATGGTTTTTTGTCCTTCTAAGAACAGCGTCTACTCTCGCAATTAACTCTCCTGGACTAAATGGTTTTACAATATAATCATCTGCTCCCATTTTTAGTCCACTCACTTTATCCCATTCTTCCCCTTTTGCAGTTAAAAAAATGACTGGGACTTCCCGTGTTTCTCTTATTTTCTTACAAAGAGTCCATCCATCCATAATAGGCATCATAATATCTAATATTAATAGTTCATAGTTATATTGATTGATTAATTTTAATGCATCTTCTCCATTGTTTGCCTGGTGCCAACTATACCCATTATTCTCTAAATACATTCCAACTAATTGGCAAATTTCTTGTTCATCATCTACGATTAATATTTTTCTTTCACTCATTGATGATTAACCTCTCTTAATAATAATTGAAAAGGCCCTCTTCCCACTGCGGCTTCATTTGTGATCTTCATTGTTGATGTATTGATCTCATACAATTTGTTTAAATCATAACTCGCCACGTAAGCTGTATGTTGATATCCGATTGCTGAATAAGGATTAGAACCTACTTCTAGAAATTCTTTCTGATTAGTCATGTTCGGATTTAATTTATAAATTTGATTCGTTCCGTGAGCAATTGTAAACACCCCATCATTATTTTGAAAGAATGAAATCGGCATTAAAGGTGTATGAAGGGCTTTTATAAACTCACCACTGACAGTAGAAAAAATTCTCACATCTTCGTTTTCTACTTCACCATTTCCATGTCCCCCAATATAAAGTTCGGAAGAATTCTCATTTAAATATAATCCGTTTGACGTTAACGGCACTTCGATTGTTTGATCTACTTTTAAGCTATCTAGATTAATTCCTACTACTCTTTTTTCATTAAATAAACTCACAAATAGCTTGTTATGAATTGGATCTTCAATCATTGAAGTAGGATTTTTACCTACTTTTAATTTTTTTACTACTTTTCCTTTTTGGCTAAAAAACGTAATTGTATTTTCTTCTCCATTAGAAACCGCAACCATGTCTTTACTATTTAAAGAAACCATATTCGTAATCCCTTTTTCACTTTGCCAACTTTTCATTTTTTCCCCGGATGAAAGTTGATATAAATCAATAATTGGATCTTCAGGATGGTAAACAGCGATTATCTTTCCATTATTAAGTAAGGCTGCTCCACTTACTTCTCTATTTAAATTCCAATCTGTTACCTTTTTTAAGTTTTTTTGATTTAGGAATGTTAAACTTCCTACTTTTTTATTTACTGAGATAATTAAGTTCTTCTTCACACTAATCGCATCTAATTTAAGATTCATGCAGCTTGATAACGCGAGGCTACAAGATAGAGCAATCATACAGATCCATACTTTCTTCAATCCCATCACCACCGTTACTTAACCTTCTATCAATTAAACTTCTATCAAACTTAACCTTCTATCTAAAAAAGAAGCTATCCTTATTGAAATCTATAATGAAAGGATAGCATTAGTCTATTATTTAGTTAACAGTTACTTCTTTTTCAATATGATCGTGTAGTTCACCTTTTTCAACATGGACTTTCATAAAGTTCTTTCCGTTCGACTTGAACGTATATTTCACTTCGTATTCACCCGGTGATACTTCTTTTGCATCTGTATAATCATGTTTACCATTTGCTTCTTTCCAAGTTTCAATACGCACATTTGCTTTGTCTAATGCTTCACCTTCATCTGTTTGAATGTGAATTGTATATAAGTTTTCTTTATTTACTTGAATCTTTTCTGTTCCCATTAAATGAATCATAAGTTCCCCATGATGGTGTCCTTCTTCATGAGCACTATGGTCATCTTTTATACTACTTTTGCTCTTAGATGAATTCGCCTCATTTACTTTAAAGTCTTTTTTAGGCATTGAATGTTGATCCCTTGCAGTAATATGAGCAACAACGTAAAAATCTCCTGGCTCAGTAAATTTATATTTAGCTGAGTAAATCCCATCTGTACCATTTTCCGCTTCAAGCATGGCTAAACTATCTTCGCCTTGCTTACCAATTTCGAATTGTACTTCATCTGCATCTGAAACAACTTTTTTATTTTGTGTAACTTCCGCTCGGAACGTTATCTCTTTATTAACATTTATATCAGCCGTTGGTAAAAGAATAGTAACATCTAATGGTTTTTCAACTTCTTGCTCTTTTTCTTTCCCATTTGAGCAGCCGACAGTGATCATCATACATGCAATTAATACACTAAGTACTTTTTTCATATGTATTGCCTCCTAAATTTCTTCCATAAAAGATTAACAGATAAATGTGATGAAAATGTGATATATCATTCAAAAAAAAGAGACCTTATATAGTAAGTCTCCATTTTAAAAGAATTTATTCATTTCAGTTTGTAGACAAAGTATAAAAACTAATAGGCTCTGACTGATTGCAAATGCTTGTCTTTCGAGGTGCTATGTCTGATGAGGAGCTTAATTTACCTTTGACGGTAATGAGCATCGCAAGCAGGCGAAGCAACAAAGAGAGCGAGCGTTTGGCGGGCAGTCTAAATGAACTTATTCATTTGATTTGTTTTTTTCATCAATTTCCATTAATCGTTTCTCTTCTTTTAAAGATGCTTTTTTAATTAAATAAAAAGTTGCAAAGGCACCAATCATAAAAATAACTAGAGAAATAACAGCAGGTATATACTCTGTTTTATCCTCTGGAAAATATAAGAATTCCATCATTACTATATCACTCCCACTGCCAATTATACTTATTTATGGTACATAAGCATAGTAATAACCAAAATAAAAACCAATTGATTAATTTTCAATTGGTTTTTAATATGAAGAAATTCTTTTTTTAAATGAAGAAAAATCAACGATATCACCAATAGTTGCAGGTGCAGGCTTCTTCATATATTGTTTATCTTTTTCTACTAATTTAAAAATATGATACGTTGTTAGTGCGTCATCTAATGCTTTATGATGATTCCCTGTTCCATCTTTCCCGTATTCTTTCATTGCATTCCATAACCCTGTTTGATTTTGATTACCAAAAAAGGTCTTATACTCTAGACAAAGGTCTCTTACTTCCCCTTTAATTGGAAATTGAATATTAGCAGCATCACAGTTATGCTTTAGTACTCTCATATCCATATTTCCCCAAGTAATAACGGTCGTATTGTATTGACTAGTTACATCATTTAGTTTTTCTGCAAGCTCTTTAAGCTTGATACCTTGATCAACATTTTTCTGTGAAATATTTAAAAATCTTTTACATCTTGAGGATAAGGTCGGAAATTGAATTGGTTTCACAAATGAGGAATAGGTCTGGTTGATTTCTTCATTAACGACACTTACAAAACCTACTTCAATAATTTCAGGAAAAAATTTGATTCCCTTCGATCGACCATCTGGCATTGTAAATTCAAAATCAATAAACAAGAACTGCTCTTTCATTACCTCACCTCCTGAAAAAATAAATATTTTCTGATTTTTTACTATTGTCTTATATGCTAAGTGATTATTCAAGTATGATATCCATTTTTCATAATATTTGCTTATTAAATTAATATATCAGCATTGTGTAAAAAATAACAAAGAGTGACCAACTAAATGAAATTTCATGTTAAAATAATATACGTTCGTTTAATTTGTATTAACGAATCAAAAAATACGAAAGTATATAGAGGGCTATTATGAGAAAAATTATTGGTTTTATCTTTATTATAATAAGCTTTCTTGTCTTTTATTTCACATCTGAGAAGGCCTTGTTTGCATACGAGAACTCTAAAAATATTCCTAAGAAAACAGTTGAAGAACTGCCAGTCATTTCATTGTCGCAAAATAGTATTTTTTACGACCGAAATAACAAACCTTTTTACATTCCAGGTTCTGGTGAGAATAGAATTAATTTAAAAAGTAGTGAAATTCCTCAACTTGTTAAAGATATTTTTATTTCAACAGAAGATCGATACTTTTATTCTCACAAAGGGGTAGATCTTTTTGGTGTCGCAAGGGCAATGATGGTAAATGTCTCAAATAGTGGAATAGAACAAGGAGCTAGTACAATTACACAGCAGCTTGCTCGTAATCTATATTTAACGCATGAACGATCAGTTGAACGAAAAGTAAAAGAAATTGAAATTTCACTTCAACTAGAGAAGCAATTTTCTAAAGATCAAATTTTAACGATGTACATTAATACGATTTACTTTGCAAATCGTAATTATGGAATTGAAGCAGCAAGTAAAGCATATTTCAGTAAATCAGTAAAAGATTTAAGCTTAGCTCAAACTGCTTTTGTTTGTACAATTCCGAATAACCCAACTCTGTATGATCCATTTAAAAATTTTGATCATTCAAAGAAACGCCAAGAAAGAATTCTTGGTATTCTAAAAGAACAAGGAATTATAACAGCTAAGCAATATGATGTAGCAATTAAAGAGAAAATTACGTTAAAAACCGATAGTAGAGTACAAGAGTATCCAGATTATTATTCTTATGTAGATTATGAATTAAAGAAAATACTTTCTGGTAGAAAAGGTAAATTCCTAACTTCTAAATTGACTGCTGCACAACAAGCAGAATTAAGAAAACTTAAGACTGTTGATGAAAGAGTAACGTATTTACAAAACCAAGGGTTAAGTATTTATACGAGTTTAAATCCATATGTACAAGAAGCGACAGTAAAAGCTGTAAACCAAGGTACATTATCAACTAATACTGATGGAGCAGCTGTCGTCATAAGAAATAATAGTCATGAAATTATAGCCCTTTCAGGTGGTAGAAACTATGAATCTCAAAATCTAAATAGAGCTTATCAGGACTTTAGACAACCTGGCTCTACGATTAAGCCATTACTAGTGTACGCACCATATATTGATTATCTAGGTGCAACACCAGATACAAAAGTAAGTGCTAATGAATACTGTAAAGGTACTTATTGCCCGAAGAATGATAGCAGAAAAGAATATGGTGATGTTTCCTTACGAACTGCAATGCAGAATTCTTATAATACAGCAGCAGTTCGATTGTATGAACAGCTTACACCAAGTGTTGCTTATCGTTATTTAGACAAATATAAATTTGAAAAAATATCAGCTAAAGACCGATACGAGTATGGCCGTGCTCTTGGTGGATACGATATTGGTATGTCGCCACTAGAAATGACAAGTGCTTACACAACATTTGGTAACGATGGCGTATATTATGAAAATAGCGCGATTCAAAGAATCACGTTGAGAGATGGTACAGTTGTTTATGAAAATAATCCGTCCTCAGTTAGAGTGTATAGTTCAAATACAACTCATACGATGAGAAGCATGTTACACTCTGTCGTACAAAATGGTACTGCACGACGTATTAATATGCCTTTAGATTATATTGGTGGCAAAACAGGTACGACAAATGATAATACGAATTTATGGTTTATGGGATTAACTTCAAATTATACAATTGGAACATGGATTGGGAATAAACGACCAAGCCAACCAATCCCTAAAAATTACTCTGTTCCACCTCCGCAAATTATGTGGAGAGACATTGTACAAGAAACAAACTTAAAATAAGTCACAAAAAAAGTAGCACTTTTGACGAATATCAAAAGTGCTACTTTTTTATTTCCTGACATTTCTTTAAAAAGGTAAGGCCGTGATAAATTCAGCAAATAATGTAAAGTAAGCATATATTACGCCACTTCCTATTACCGACCAAATCGCTAATTGAAAAACGATAAAACCAATCATACCAAGCACTGTAAAGTTAACAGATTGCTTAATAAGAAATAAAATAATAAATGCAATAATCGTTACAAGAAGAACAATTGCAATATACAATAACGAGCTATTTAAGAAAACTGCTAATAGTCCACCTATAATAAATACATATGAGAATTTTTTACTTGCCAATAAGTCTATCCCCTCACGATCCTTTGAGAAGAAAAGTAAGGCAAACTGCCAAAATAAATCCGTAATTAGTTTTAACCCACATAAAACTAAAAAGATAATAAATGAAATACCTAAAAATGTTAATATTCTAATTTCCTTTTCAGGCATTATATCAGTTAGTGGTTGAAGAATACCTGATACTGATAAGAAGTTTATAGTCAATTGGAATAAATTCAATGTAATGGCGACTGTAAACAAAATAATAGATAAAAACGCAAAGTAACTTGTGTAATAAATATTTTTCATTAAATGTCTCCTTTCTTATCTACTAAAGGAAATATTCCTTTTTGCAGAGGATGTCTCACGTTACTTATGAAACCTTTTATACACAACAGTAATTATTTTACCATAAGTTTATAGAAATTTAGACTTGTTTCTTATTTTTCTTTATTCTAAAAAGTATAAAAAAGAAAAAGGATACTGTTTCACATCATGTGAAAAGCATCCTTTCGTTTACTATTTACGCTTATCTTTTATAGCGACTGTACATCTAGAGATACAGATTAATTGTTCTTCTTCATCGTAGATTTTAATATCCCAAACCATTGTTGTTTTTCCTGTATGTACGGCCGTACCAATCGCAGTGACAAATCCATCACGTACTGAACGCAAATGATTTGCATTAATTTCGAGTCCAAATGCTAATTGATTTTCTTGATCAATCATAGAGAATGTACCAACACTTGCAACTGATTCTGCTAATGCCACTGATGCACCACCATGTAAGTAACCAAATGGCTGATGTACATTTTCTGTTACTTCCATCTTCATGACAACTTTACCCTCTTCTACTGATTCAATCGACATGCCTAATGCCTTCATTAAAGTCATTTTGTCTTCCATTACTTCTCCGCCTCTCATGTTCTCACTCCTATCATACTGCTCTTTCACTCTTATTAAAAATAATTCACATACAATAAATTCTACATACTAAACTTTAATTCCTTTACATAAAAAATCCCTCTAACTCTTAACAGTTAGAGGGATTACTTATTTAATATATACCGTCGAATCTTTTTTCAGCGTATTCCTTTAAATCATTCATTTGTTTAGTAAGAATTCGCTTTGTGAACCAACTATAAAGAAAGCCCACCATCTTCGCCATAGAAGAATACATTTCTACATTACACTCATAATCTAAACGGGTTTGATTTGTTTCAACTGAAGAAAATCGATAATAAACGTCAACTTGAAATGATGAGTGCTTTAAACGAATTCCAAGCTCTTTTGGTCGATTATACGAAAGGACTTCTCCGTCGTATTCTTGAATTTCCCCATCTTCCTTTAAGCGTTGGATAAACTTTTTACCAACTGGATTTTCATAATCGAAATCATCTTCGTAAATATTTTCTACAAAGCCTTCCAGCCATTTTTTCATATGTTCATCAGAATTCACTACTTCAAAAACAGTATTGATTGGTGCTTTAATTACTTGGCTATAGACTGTTTTTTTCATAACTCATCATTCTCCATCCAAATTAATTCCTCGTTTGTTGTCTAAATACTTGTAATGAATTTTGCTCATTTAGAGTCTTTAAATCAGTTTCAGTAAACTTTCCTGACCCTTTTTTAATAACATATACCGTTAATCTCTTCTTTCCCCAATGCTCAAAGACATCTCCTACAGTATGATAATACAAATCCAAATGATGTCCTTTTACCGCTGCACCTTTATCAGCTACAACACCATATCCATAGCCCGGAATAAATAAGATCGTTCCGATTGGAAAAACATTTAAATCTGCTGCGATTGTTGAAAATACATCCCTTTTAACACCTACACCTGAATACGTAATTCCATAAGATTGATCATTTGGATTCTTCCCAGTAGATTCCTTTCCTGCAGTATAGCCTGTTGCAGTTACAGTTATTTGCTTATAGCTACTCCAGTTTGTATTCTTTTCAATATTTTTCACAATAGTTGCCATCGTTTTTTCGTTAATAAATTGTTTTGAATTTTCTTCTGCATAAACATGTTGAAGTTCTGCAGATTGTTTGAACCACTTCGTAAAATTCACTAATTGTGCATTAGAAACGATTTTAGCTGTTGAGACTAATGCAAGAATGAATAATATAGTAATGATCAATTGACTAAACAATTTTTTATTTATACGCAATGAATCATTTCACTCCTTTTCATTCTTTCATCATTCCCAAAAATAAAAAAAATATAAAAAAAACTTTCTCATTGATGAGAAAGTTAGAACATTTGATATCCATTTTTTCTTAAACTAAGAATGACTACACCGGACATAATCGCACCAGCTAAGCCACTTGATAAAATAATTACATCACCCATGCCAACTGCTAATAAATTTGTTTTTAAAATCGAAAATGCATTTGAAGTTTGTGTAAAATATTTCGTTGTATTAATTTTATCTACAATCATCACAATAATAATTGGATAAATCACAACCATGAACCAAGTTGTCCTAAACAACATATTTGCTAAAAAACCAATTCCAAAAGCTAAGACAAAAAATAATAAAATTGAAATTAGTAAAACTGGAATACTCATTTCCATCCAAAACACCCCACAATTATTCTACTTACAGTGTAAGACCTTCTGTACTTAACGTCAATTTTTTGTATATTCTTAATCATTTGATAAAACGATATGTAGTATACTGAAACTGATCTCCAGGATTCAATCCATCATGTACAGCCATAGGTTCATTTGGTGGATTTTGAATTAAATATTTAATTAATAATGAAGAGGCCGGATCTTCGAGTAATTCCTGTTCAGAGATAAATTTGGCATCTGATAGTTCTTTCTCTTGTATCGTAATATTCGTATCATTTGCTTGTAATAAGAAAATTAACATATTATCACTGATCTCTTCTCGTATGACACCAGTTCGTACCCCTATTAAACCGATACATGTAGCGTTCACACCTGTCTCCTCTGTTACCTCTCTTAAAACAGCCTGGTCAACTGTCTCACCTTCTTTTACAAAGCCAGCAGGTAATGACCAAAGATCCTTAAGTCCACTATATTTCTTCTTTACAACTAACCATCTACCAGCAGAGTCTTTAACTAAACCTGCAACAGCTAACCATACATTACCTCTTTTACTCATTGCTTTGTTCCCACCTTTTCTACAAAGAAAAAGCCCGACTACTGTCGAGCTTTCAGACTTTTGACAAACGCTCGCTATCTCCGTTGCTTCGCCTGCTTGTGGTGCATACTACATTATCCTAACCTTGCTTCCATTCGACATGCACCTCGAAAAATCAAGCATTATATAATCAGAAAAACTTTCTTACACAAAATGAAAGCCCGACTAATGTCGAGCTTTATTTTCTTAAAGTAGATTTAATTTACCTTTTTTAAGAACTAGCATTGGGCCACCAAGTACGAATAAGTAACGGTTATCAATTACTTTTTTCATAAATGAAGCTTTCCAACCAGTTAATTTTTTGCCGAATACTACACCAATTGCATCATCATGTCCTAATGAACATACAGTACCTTTAATATCTGGAGTGAATTCCTCTAGCTCACCTTTTCCGCGAACTAGTACTGCTAAGTTGTGTGCAACATTAAAACCTTGTTGAATAGCAATTTGTGCAGTTGGTGGATATGGACGGTTATTCACTTCATCAATTAATAAAGCAGAATCACCTACGATAAATACATCGTCATGTCCTGGAACACGCATGTCTTTTGTAACTTTTACGCGTCCACGCATTGCTTCAAAGCCAGCTTGCTCAACTAAAGCATTACCACGAACACCTGCAGCCCATACTACTGTTGCTGATTTAATTTCTTCAGTTTCTTCACCTTTAGCAACGATGATTCCTTCTTCAGTACATTCTTTAATCGCAGTACCAATTTTGAACTCAACGCCTTTTTTCTCTAATTGTGATACAGCGTAGTCAACTAATTCTGGATCAAAACCAGGTAATACCATTGGAGCAGCTTCAACGCATACAATACGTACTAAATCACGGTCGATATCATATTCTTTACATAATTCCGGCACACGGTTTGCTAATTCACCAACAAACTCAATACCAGTAAATCCAGCACCACCAACGATGATTGTTAATAACTCATCACGTTTTTCAGCTGGCGTGTTATGATATTTTGAAAAACTATAGTCAATATGCTCACGAATTTGACGTGCAGCATTAATACTTGCAATTGAAAATGCATGTTCTTTTAATCCTTTGATTCCGAAAGTTTCAGATTCGAAACCAAGTCCAATTACTAAATAGTCATAATTTAATTCACCGTGAGTAAGAACAACTTTCTTATCTTCTGGTTTAATTTCTGTAACTGTATCTTGAATGAAGTTAATTTTACTTGGATTAATCACATCTTTAATATCTAGACGTGTACGGTCATGGTGTAATGTACCTGCTGCATTTTCATGTAACCACGTTGTTTGGTAATGGTAGCTATTTTTATTTACTAAAGTAAATTTGCTTAACGCTCCGAATTGGAGCGTTTTTCTATTGATAGTTTTAAAGAGGTGAAGGTTCGTTTATGTATTATTTATTTGTTTTTATAGGTGGTTTTTTGGGGGCAATCTCTCGAAATTTTGTTGGTAACATAATTCAACCATTATCAAGTGGATTTCCTATTCAAACATTTTTAATTAATTGCCTTGGTAGCTTCTTTTTAGGTGCATTTTTACCATTCGCAAAAATTCGTTTGAAACCTGAATATAGTTTATTGATTGGCACAGGTTTTACAGGTGCATTTACAACATTCTCTACATTTTCGCTTGAAAATGTACTTCTCATGAATGAAAAACTATTTTTAGTAAGCTTCCTTTATATACTCTTTAGTATGGTTGTTGGGATCTGCTTATCTTTTTCTGGATATAAACTAACAGAGTACTACCTTAAAAAGGTAGGTGCATCTTCATGATCATAATTGGTTTATTTGGTGGTTTAGGTGCAGTTTCTAGATTTGCTCTCGGAAACTTTATTTCTAAATATAATAAAACTTCATTTCCATATGGTACCTTTCTTATGAATATCATAGGATCGATGTTCCTCGGAATTACATATCATTTTTATATAGATCGAAAAATTTCAGCTGATATTTGGCTCTTTTTTGGAGTGGGGTTTTTAGGTGGTTTCACAACCTTTTCAACTTTTAGTTATGAGGCAATTCAATTATTTATTTCTAAAAAATACAAAATAGCCATTTTTTATGTTTTACTTTCTACTATATTATGTATTTTAAGTGCATATCTTGGTTTAAACATATTTACATGAGAATACGAAATAAGACCTCTACTACTATTTAGTCTGAGGTCTTATTCCGTGTGTTTACCTATTTAAATAGAAAAAATGGTTTACTTACCAGCCAAAATCCAATGTTTTCCCTGTTTCTGCTAATGTTTTTACATTACTCAAGATCATTGGCCAGCTTGATTTCGAATTTTCATATGATGGATGATTTTCCGGCCACTTGTCATTAACAAGTTTAAGTTTCGTACAATTTCCTACCTCTTCAAGGTATAAAGTTATTCTAGTCTCAAGTTCTGCATGGTTTTCTCGATATGATGGCCCTGCATGCTCTGTATAACTCATCATTTTATATGGTTCATAAGCTAGTATTTCACCATACACATGTACTGTTTCATCTCCATCTGCTCCAGGTCCAATATATTCATAAGGTGTGCCTACTTCAAATGTTGATTTTAATACACATCCGAAAAAAATAGCTTTTGTACCTTCAGGTGAAATAAAAATATTCCAAATGTCCTCAGGTTTTGAATTAATATAAATTTCAAACGTAAGATCCATGCAATAACCTCCATTTATTTGATTGTTATCAAGAACACATTTCCACTTCCATTATATACCAATTACATCTTAATCCTATCAAATATATTTAAAACTACATGTCAAATTAGAATAAAAAAAAAACACCACTTAATAAATTAAGTGATGTCTTATCTTTTTTGAAATCAGAATGCCCAGTTTCCATTACGCATAATTGGTTCTACTGTACCATCTTCTTTAATACCATCAATGTTTAGCTCAGCCGATCCAATCATGAAATCAACATGAGTTAAACTTTGGTTAATACCTCTTTTTGCTTGCTCTTCAGAAGGTAATTTTTCTCCATCTTTCATATTGTTCGGATAAGCTTTCCCAAGTGCTAAATGACAAGATGCATTCTCATCATATAACGTGTTAAAGAAAATTAATCCTGTATTAGAAATTGGAGAATCATGAGGTACTAAAGCTACTTCACCTAAACGACGAGCTCCCTCATCAGTATCTAGTAAATGTTGTAACGTATCATAGCCTTTTTCAGCTGTGAAATCAACTACACTACCATCCTTAAATGTTAATGAGAAGTTTTCGATTAAATTTCCACCGTAATTTAAAGGAAGCGTACTTGTTACAGTACCATTTACACCGTGGCTATGTGGCATAGAGAAAACTTCTTCAGTTGGAATGTTAGGATTGAACCATTTTCCATCTTCACTGTTTGCTCCTCCACCTTTCCATACATGATCATCAACTAGGTCTAGTTTTAAATCAGTACCTGGTGCAGTATAATGTAATGTTTTATAACGCTTGTCATTTAATTGAACAACTTTTTCTTGTAAGAAGTCATTGTGTTTTTCCCAAGCTTGAACTGGGTTTTCATTGTCAACGCGGCAAATTTTGAAAACAGAATCCCAAAGTAATTCCATTGCTTTATCAATGTTTTCATTTGGATACACTTTTTCTGCCCATTCTTTACATGGAATAGCAACAATTGACCAACGAATACGATCAGCCATCATATATTCACGGTACTTATGTAAAGCTGTATTTGCAGTTTTGTTGAATGTTGCAATTCGTTTCGGATCGATTCCTTTTAATAGTTCTGGATTTGGTGAGATAACTGAAAGAACAGCACCACCATTTTCAGCTAACTCTTCCATAGCTGTTACTTTCCAAGCTGGAAACTCTCCAAATACTTCATCTGGAGCTAACTCATATTTCGTACGTGTAACTGCGTCGTCATTCCAATCAATGTTTACAAGCTTAGCTCCTGCTTCATAAGCATATTTTACAACCTTACGTACGTATTCAGCAGCAATAATTGGTGCGTTTATATGTAATGTTTGTCCTGGTACGATATTTACTCCACTCTTTACAGCAAGTTCAGCATATTTTTCTAGTAATTGTTCAAACTGAGACATAAAAATTCCCTCCATTAAACGATTTTTGACTAACAACTAAATTATAATACAAATTTCAGAAAATTGGTACACAAAATAGACTGACTATTCATTTTTATTTCTATAAAGAAGCACCTCACCAATCTTGATGAAGTGCTTTCATTTAATTAACAATATATGTTTCATAGCCGTTCACATTCAAAAAGTTTTTTGCTTTGTCTCGATCTTTTTCAGTTTGAAGACTAACTCTTAATACACCAGGTAAGCCTTCTCTTGATTCAATGATTCTTAAATTCGTGATACTGACTTGGTGAATTGATAAAATTGTCGTGATATTGGACAACTCTCCAACACGGTCCATCACATCAATATATAAGTCAAAATAGCTTGGAATTGCTCCATTTGCTTTTGCTGGCATATTATCACGAAAATCCTTTGAATCTTTAAAATAATTGTAGATATCTTCATGTTCTTGTTTCTCAACTAAATGATACATTTCTTTCATATCTTCTATCCACCTTGAGATGAGAGAGAGAAGTGTATCTTTATTTTGAATCACAATATCAGTCCACATTTTCGGACTACTTGATGCAATCCTCGTAATATCTCTAAACCCTCCAGCAGCAAGTGAAGTTGCTAATGGTTCAATTTTAGAATATTGTTGGACTTGCTTTACTAAGCTAGCAGCAATTAAATGAGGAAAATGACTGACAACCCCAGTTATGTTATCATGCGTTTTTTCATCTAAGACAACAAAATGAGATCCTGTCCCCTTTAGCCAATTTTTGAGCTCATCAATTTGATCCTTAGTAGTATGTTCATTAGGTGATAAAATATAGTATGCATTTTCAAATAAATGTACCTTTGCACTTTCAATTCCAGTTTTGTGAGAACCAGCCATCGGATGTCCACCGATAAAGCAATAACCTTTATCAGTAAGAATTTTCGAATGCCTCATAATCTCACCTTTAGTACTACCTACATCCGTAATCATGACATCTTCTCTTAATTGATATTCACTCAAAATATGAATATATTTGATTGATTCCTCAACAGGACATGAAAAGATGATAAGATGTGCATCCTCGGCACATTCTTTCAATTGGATCGAGGATGCATCTAATATTTTCATTCTCTTACCTATTTCTAACTGCGATTCATTCACATCAAAACCGATGATATTCACGTCATGTACTTTTTTGATTGCGAGTGAGATTGAACCGCCAATTAGACCTGTGCCAATTAAGAGGACATTCTTTTTCACGCCCTCACCGCCCATCTTTCCTTAAATAGAATGTTGAAGCTTATGACTGAAGTTTAGCACGGAAATCTTTTAGCTCATGCATGAATTCTTCAAATTGAGGAATGTTCATTTGTTGAGCTGAATCTGATAATGCTACCGCTGGATCAGGATGTACTTCAGCCATTACTGCATCTGCACCAATTGCTAAAGCTGCTTTTGCTGTTGGTAATAATAAATCTTTTCGACCAGTAGAGTGCGTAACATCAACGACAACAGGTAAATGTGTTTCTTTCTTTAAAATTGGAACTGCTGAGATGTCTAATGTATTACGAGTTGCTCTCTCATAAGTTCTAATTCCTCGTTCACAAAGAATGATTTGATCATTTCCTTGAGAAATAATGTATTCTGCTGCATTTATAAATTCTTCAATTGTAGCAGATAAACCACGTTTTAATAATACTGGTTTATTTACTTGACCTACTGTGCGAAGTAAATCAAAGTTTTGCATATTACGAGCTCCAATTTGAATCACATCAACGTACTCTAAAGCTCGTTCTACATCGTTTGGATTTAAAATTTCACTAATGACTGATAGATCGAATTCATCTGCAACATCTCTTAAAATTTGTAAACCTTCATATCCTAATCCTTGGAAATCATATGGAGACGTTCTAGGTTTAAATGCTCCACCACGCATCATTGTTAAACCTTGTTGCTTCATTGCTTGCCCAACTGCGCGAACTTGTTCATAACTTTCAACAGCACATGGTCCCATAATAAATGATTGTGAGCCATCGCCAAGCAAATCGTTTTTCACTCTTACAATCGTATTTTCAGGTTTTTTCTTTCTTGATACTAAAAGAGCTTTTCTGTGATCATCTTCTTGTAATTCAAGACTTGCTTGGAAGATCGTTTTGAAAATATGTTGTAGTGTAGATGTTTCAAAAGGTCCTTCATTAACATTCGCAATCATATCAAGTACTTCACGTTCACGTACCGGATCAAAACGCTTAATACCATGCTTAATCTTTTGTTTACCAATCTCTTGTACGACTGTACCTCGCTCATTTAAAAGCTCAACAATTTTTAAATTAATTTCATCAACCTTGTCACGTAATTGAACCAATTCATTGTTTGTACTCATTTCTTTTTCCTCCTAAAATTTTTTATTAGTATTTATATTGCCAATACAACTTCATAAAAATTGAAGTAAGTATGTAAAAAATGAAAATAAAAAATCCCTACTGAATAAACAGTAGGGACGAATTAATAAAGTTCGCGGTACCACCCTAGTTGTGAACAAAAATGTTCACCACCTTCGTTTTGTTAACGATCGATCATCGACCGTTTCTACTCTCATTTAAAGAAGAGATAGAAATTGCTCCAAGAATGTAATTCAGCATAGCTTTTGTACTGACTTCCAGCGACCGTCAGCTCTCTAAAACAGTGAAGTTATGCCTACTGTGCTCTTTTCATCGCAACGTATTAAATTGTCAAAAAATTCTTCATAAAAGGTATTAATGAGGATTATATAGCACTGTTAAATGGACTGTCAATGCATATTTTTTTTATGATATGTGATATTTTTTTAAAAGATACATGTCTATTGAAATGGTAGCGCTTACTCTTTTCAACATTTTTTTTATATTCCTTACATTTTTTATATGGTACAGACACACAGACCACTTTCAACTCATAGATATATAAATAACAACTTACCTAACCTTCCTTAGGAGTGATTATATGCCTGGTTTATTTACCGCCTTAAGTCTGTTCTTAAAAGAAGTGTTTGTGTTTGTTTCATATGTAAAAAACAATGCATTTCCACAGCCTCTCTCACAAGCTGAAGAAACACTTTACTTAAATAGAATGGCTGAGGGTGATGGAGAAGCAAGAAATTTATTAATTGAACATAATTTAAGACTCGTAGCGCATATTGTGAAGAAATTTGAAAATACAGGTGAAGATGCCGAGGATTTGATTTCAATTGGTACCATCGGCCTTATTAAGGCAATTGAGAGCTTTGTTCAAGGTAAAGGAACCAAATTAGCAACCTATGCTGCTCGATGTATTGAAAACGAAATACTTATGCATCTAAGAGCTTTAAAGAAAACGAAAAAAGACGTTTCATTACATGACCCTATTGGTCAAGATAAAGAAGGTAATGAAATTTCATTGCTCGACATATTAAAAACAGAAACAGAAGATGTTGTTGATCAAATTCAATTAAACATGGAATTGGAAAAGATAAAACAATACATCAAAATTTTAGATGAACGTGAAAAAGATGTTATTATACAAAGATTTGGTATCGATATGGATAAAGAGTTAACGCAACGTGAAATTGCCAAAAAATTGGGTATTTCTAGGAGTTATGTTTCAAGAATTGAAAAACGTGCATTAATGAAGATGTATCATGAGTTTTTGAGAGCAGAGAAAGATAAGAAAAAGGATAAAAAGTAAAAAATAACCACTGTTTTCACAGTGGTTTTTATGCTTGTTCTTCATTTTTTAATTTTCGATAAAAATGATTAGATGTTAGGAAAAATATAAGTGATAAAATAAGCATTCCGAACACTATACATTCTATTACAATAATTTTAGATTGGGATAAACCGTCCTTTGGTAGTAGAGTCCCGATATAGAAAAAAGTTGCCAATGCTGTCGTAATTGCACCGAATGTTTTAAAATCATTTACTTTTGCTTGTAGTTTTTTTAAGTTCACGTGATCTACACCTTCCCTTCTCAATGTCTAATTTACTATAACATAATTTATTCATACTTTGAGTAGGGAAATAGAGGAAAAGAAGGAAAATGAAAGGAAAAAGAAAAGTGTCAAAAAGTTTTTTTATGTATACCAAACGATTGATAATTGATGCTTACTATACTGTTTGTGTTAAAATAAACTTGTTAGAATGCATAGTAGATTTGTACTTTATTAACAAGTACGTGGATTAAGGAGACTAATAAATGGCAACTTCTGAGAAGAATTTAAGGGTTTGCAACAAAGGGCACAAATATTATAAAAGTACTGACTGCCCAACCTGTCCGACTTGTGAACAGGAACGAAAACCTGAAAACGGTTTTCTATCACAACTATCCGCACCTGCTAGACGTGCTTTAGAAAACAATGGTATTACTTCTTTGGAGAAACTATCAACATATAGTGAAAAAGAAATATTGACATTTCACGGCATGGGCAAAGCTTCCTTACCTAAACTTAGAACTGCTTTATTGGATAGTGGATTAACATTCAAAAGTTAATGAGTTAAATATAAAAACCAACGCCTAGAGAATCATTTCTCTTAAGCGTTGGTTTTTATGTTTTCACCATTTTTTTAAAAGTAGAACTATCATTGTAAGCCTTGTTTGATAAACTGTATTGTACGCTCAATTTCTAGGTTTTCATCCCAAAACGAAATATCTTTTAATGCAATTGTTGAAACAACAAGCCCCATTACACTTGTAATAATTAAACGTAAAATCGTATGAATTGGCAAATCTGAAATTTGACCTTTATCAATAAAGTATTGTAGAACTGTTTCTACTCTTGGATACATTTTTTCTTTAAATAGTTTTTTTAGTTCTTCTTGCATCTCTTGTTGAAATGGAATTTCTTGAATGATGATTTTGATTACAGCTGTATTCTTTTTCGCAAACTCCATTCGGTTTACAATTAATACGTTTAGAAAATCTTCGAATGTTTCGTATTCCATATGAAATACCGCTTTAGAAAAACGATCCATCTCAAAAGGCGCAATTGTTTTGACAAGAGTTGGTTTAATAATACTTTTTAATAAATCTTTTTTTGTTTTGAAATAGCGAAAAATTGTTCCTTCTGCAACATTTGCTTTTTTGGCAATTTCATTTGTTGAGGTACTAACAAAGCCTTTTTCAGCAAAAATATCAATCGCTGCTTCTAGAATCTTTATCTCTTTTTCATTCATCTCTTGTAATTTTTCATGTGGTAGGAAATCTTCTAATTTAATGGGTAACACTCCTTATATAGAACGCTGTTTCTTTAAAGCAAAAATATTGATCACAATAAAGCATATTGAAAATCCTAGTAAAATGGCAAGTTGTAAGCTAATATCAGCTAATGATTGTCCTTTTATCATAATAGCTCGTAATGCTTCTGCACCATATGTTAAAGGTAAAATGCTACCGAATACCTTAAACCAGTCTGGTAAGAAAGCTGTAGAAAAAATACCAGAGAAAAGTATTTGAGGGACAACGATTACTGGGATAAATTGAACAACTTGAAACTCATTATTTGCATAAGCAGATAGCAACATTCCAAGTGTAAGTGCAGTTAGTGATAGTAAAATGTTAACTACACATACTTCCCACGCATCACCTACATTATACATATCTAATACATTGATTGAAAAGATTGTTATAATCAAAGATTGAATTAATGCAAAAAATCCAAAACCAATTATATAACCAAAAACAATTTCCCATCGTTTTACAGGTGTTACAAGTAATCGCTCTAGCGTTGTCGTTAAACGTTCACGTACAAATGAAATACCTGCTAGAATAAAAACAAATAAGAAAGAGAAAAAGCCGATAAAAATAGGTCCAATAGAATCAAAGGTTTCCATTCCATCACTACCGTACATAGGGTCCATCACCAGTTCAAATTGTGACGGTGTAATTTCTTTAATCGTGTCTTGAATCGACGTAATAACAGCTGAGGTCCTAGCGTTATCAGTACCTTCAAACTGAACAATTATTTTTTCATTTTTAAATACAACTGCTCCATCAATTTCTTTATCTTTCAGTTGGTCTTTAATCTTTGACTCATCTACATCTACTATTTTCGCAAAGTTTTTCAATTCATTTTCAAAAATTTGTGGCGCATTTACTAGTGCCATTGTTGGTTTAGAATCATCTTGTTTTAAAATATAAGAAAATAAAAATAGTAAAACAATAGGGGCTACAAAAATCATTGCAAGTGAGCGTTTATCTTTCAAAAATTGTTTTATGATTCTTTTTGCGATTGCAAAGACTTTCATAAGCTCACCTCATTTTTAAAATATAAATCTTCAATTTTTCCAGTTTCAGACTTAGAGATTAATCGTTCTGTCGAATCTAAAGCAATTAACTCACCTTCACGTATTAAGCCTATTCGTTCACATTTCTCAGCTTCTTCCATAATGTGAGTTGTAATAATTATCGTCGTTCCTTGCTCCTTCATATCTGTAAATTGCTTCCAAATTTGTTTTCTTAAAACTGGATCAATTCCAACAGTCGGTTCATCAAGAATTAACAATGTTGGTTTATGGAGTATCGAAATCGCAAGTGATAATCTTTTCTTCATCCCACCTGAATAATGATGTACTTGTTTATTCATTGCCTCTTCCAACCCAACAATTTTTGCTACTTCTTGAATTCTACTTTTTAATTCCTTGCCTTTTAAATTATAAAGCGAGCCAAAGAAGCTTAAATTATCGTAACCAGTTAAATCTGCATACAATGCATCAGACTGTCCCATATAACCAATTTTGGTGAGTACAGTAAAATCGGGCATTTCTTTTCCGTATACTAGCACCTCTCCTTTAGAACATTTATCAATACCTGCAATTAATTTAATTAAAGTTGTCTTACCAGATCCAGATGGACCTAATATTCCAAAAATCTCTCCTTCACCAATGTTCATTGAAATGTTCTTTATGACAGATTTTTTTCCAAAAAGACGATCAACTTCGTGAATTCGTACAACTTCGCTCATCATCATCCTCCGTTCTAATTTAGTTCTTTATATTATTATTATAGAATGAGTGAGTACTCACTATTATCATATTCTTTAAATAAGTGAGCGTCAACAAAAAAGTGAGTACTCACTCAATATTTAAATAATAGACAATGTTTTTGATTTCAAATTATAAAAGACTACAATTTTTTGTGGTCTAATGGGATTACTTATGTATTTTTTTATTTTTAAAGTAAAAAACTAATTTTAAAAAAGTTCAAGGTGATTATAATGATTGTGACTTTTGAAGTCATACTTAGAACTCTAACAGCTTTTGTTTTACTTACTTTTATTGCACATATACTTGGGAAACAAACAATATCTCAAATGACATTTCATGACTATATTGCTTCAATTACTCTAGGATCAATTGTTGGAAATTTGACCTTTAATACTTCAATACATTTCAGTAACTTCATTACTGCATTAGTAATTTTTAGCACAATCATATTTATTGCCACGTTAGTTTCATTGAAAAATAGAAAAGCTAGAGCATTATTTAATGGAGAACCTACTGTTGTTATTCAAGATGGAAAAATCCTTGAAAAAAACATGGAAACATTAAAATTTACAATTGATTCTTTAAATCAATCCTTGAGGAGAAAAGATATATTCGATATTGATGAGGTAGAATACGCTTTAATTGAAGCTGATGGACAGTTATCAGTATTAAAAAAACCACCATATCGAAATGTAACTAGAAAAGATTTAGGCATCACTACACCACTACAATCAACATTTCCTATTGAATTAATAATGGATGGCCAAATTATAACTAAAAATTTCACGCAAAATCAATTAACAAAAAGTTGGATATTAACAGAATTAAAGCAACGAGGATTAACTTTAACTGATGTTTCATATTGTGTTCAAGGGACAAATGAGCAACTGTACTTTGATTTGTACAAAGATAAAATTACTTCACCAATAGATAAAGAATCATAATTGAAATTAATCCTTGCAATCTTTTTTTATATACTTAGTCAAGCTTCTGAACATGCATATAGACATAAAAAGGCCTATCACAATAAACAATTTTGCTCATTGATGACGGGCCTTTCTACGTTTAATTTACAATAATATTATTAATTAATAATACTCAAGGAAATCTTAAATTGGCTAAACGATCTTCCAATATCACTCGTAGCTCATCAGGAATCCGCTCAAACTTGACCCCTTTTCCCAAATACAAAAGCCAATCTGCATAATACTCCAGTGCCTCAACATCGGTTACATCCAGCTGAACATTGAATATACCACTCGACTGAAACATCCCTGTAAATGACAAAATAATCCCCGGAGGGTGCATACGCTTAAAGCGTTGAATCCCAATCGTATCAAGCTTAACAACAAGATTGGATTCACGTGCAAAAAGCAGTTTTTTGTTTAAAATCTCTTGCTCAGACCACTTCATCTCCCGCTCAGAAATTGCAGAATCCCTCAGCATCTCAACAGGCAAATAACGAAATTCCTCCGAATCAAAATCATAAACCTCGACCAGCCACTGTGTGTTCGAGTTAAAAATATGTAGCAAAAAAACGTCCATCAACTGCGGCCAGCCAGGAGTCCGCTCATAAGTCACACGCAAATGCTTATCCCGTACAGCAAGTGAAATCAGTTGGTTCAGTTCCGCAGGCGCAGCATCATCGAGCTCCAAAAGATTCGGATTGGCAGGATTGGTATTTTCAAAAAGCAAGATATTGTTCAGCTCGATCAGCTCGTCTTGCTGAGTTTGCGACGCGATACCGATAAGTTTTTCAGTAATTGAGCGACGATTTTGCAGATAGGGCAGCTGCGAATTTTTCGAAGCAATAAAGCTGATAAACATCGCTTTCAGCTCATCTGGCGTAAATCGGGTAGCGGGCAGATACTGATTTTGCAGGACAAAGTAGCCTCCACCTCGACCAAGCTCGGACGTCAGCGGAAATCCCATCGCTTGAATCTCGTTAATGTCGCGGATTGCCGTGGCGCGGGATATCTTGAACTCCCGCTGAATCTCGGCAATCGTAAAATGTGCACGATTATTTATGTAGCGCATGATCAGGTTTACTCGTTCTATTTTCTTCATATTTTTATTGTATCAAAAATGTAGGAAAATAAATAACTGACCTGACAGTAAAATTCTATTTACATTAAGATTATTATTATGTAAATCTTAATTTTTCAAGGGAATAGTTAATAAAAATTCATTTATTTGATTTTCAAAAAAGGTATCATTTTTTGATATATTTGGCAAATAGAATCAATCTTGTAAAAACTAAATCCACAAAGGAGAGAACAAAATGACTAAATACTCAATCAAAACAATTTCAGAAAACTACAAAATGACAGCTTTCGGTGTTTCACTTGAAGACTACAACGACTGGGCAGGTAATGCAGCAAAAACTGCAGCGAAAAAAGCTGAAATCACTGAAAATGGTAAGCTAGCTGAACTTCTCGCGATAGCTGACGGGCAAGAATATCAAATCAACTACGTCATCGACCACAAGGCTTGGCGAGGCTTCGGCGTGATGGGTGAGTTCAATGTGGAAGGAGCAGTTGTACTAGATTTCCTCGCTGGCGACTACATCGTCGTGCCGGGTACAGGCACTGACAAAGATCGCCTTGCTGACGAAATCACAGGCAAGGTTTTCAGTGGCATGTTGCAAGAAATCACAGACTACAAATACGTTGGCCCTGGCAACTCAACATTTGTCAAATCAACTGAAAACGGTGAATTCTACGGAGAAATGTGGCTTCGTGCAAAAAAAATCCAAGGATAAACTTGTCAAATTTGTCAAAATTACAGTAAGCTTTTGGTGGTAAGAGGGCTATGCTTCACCAATTTGAGAATCGTTGGTATTTTTTAACTCAGCCCGACCTCTCAGAAGATAAACATGAAAAAAAAGGAGTGCTCACATGGAAAATTACACACTTGAACATAAAAAATCATTCACATTGACCGCTTATGGTTTTTCAATCCAGTCAAATTTCCAAGACATGCAAGCTATGCAAAAGGAAAAAGCTGAGTTTTGGGGTTTACTCAAGGCTGACGGCCGTTTTGATAAGCTAAAAGACGCAGCAAAAGACGATCGCGAATGGTCAGTCAACGAAGTTTATCAAGGCAAACCTTGGAATTATTTTGCGGTTGAAGCTGGCAAATCAGTATCTGACGCAACGCGCATCATCGAGTTTCCAGAGAGCGAGTACATCGTGCTCGCAGGAAATGGCGAAAAGGAAACTTTGTTTGATCAGCTAACTTACCGGGCTTTTGGCGAGGTCTTGGCCCAAATCACTGACTATGCTTACGTTGGCGGTCCAAATGCAACTTATCGCAAAGATAACGGCGACGGCACTTTCTACGGCGAATTTTGGGTACCCGTCGTTAAAAAATAATAAGAAAAAACAAGCAGGCACATTCATGTGGCTGCTTGTTCTCTTAATTAAAGGTTTAATAGCATAGAAAAAAATTAATAGGGTTATGTACCCTAAAATTACCTATAAGTTAAGAATAAATCACTTCAGACCTCGTAGCACAGGAGTATATCTCTATAGTGCCATAAAATAAAAGATGCCTTTTCAAAAAAGGCATCTTTTCCTACATTATAAGGCTTTAATCATTTCTTCTACCATCAGAGTAGAATTTACAGCCGCTGTGTGAATGAATTGATCAAATGATATGCTTGATTCTTTACCAGCGATATCTGATAATGCACGAGTTACAACAAATGGTACCTTAAATGCATAACAAACTTGAGCAATAGCCGCTGCTTCCATTTCTACTGCATAAAGATCACCGAATTTTCCTTTAACAAACTCTACTCTTACTGGATCATTCATAAATGAATCACCAGTTACGATTAAACCTTCAACTACTTGGATTCCATTTACTTTTTCTGCACATTTTTTAGCAATTTCTTTTAACTTCTCGTCTGCAGGAAACGCTGCAGGCATACCTGGTACTTGTCCGTACTCATAATTAAATGCTGTTACATCAACATCATGATGACGTACTTCTGTAGAGATAACAACATCACCAACATTCAGATCAGTATGTAATCCACCAGCAGAGCCAGTATTAATGACTACGTCTGGCTGATATTTTTCTAACAAAATAGCAGTTGCCATTGCAGCATTAACTTTTCCAATACCTGATTTTAATAAAACGACTTCTTTACCTTCATATGTACCAACATTATATTCTGAACCAGCAACATCTTCTTTTTTTAAGTTATCTAATTTATCACGTAATACGTGCACTTCTTCTTCCATTGCACCAATAATTGCAATTTTCACACTAAATCCCTACTTTCTTTCAAACTTTTATCATTTTACCACACACAATCAAATCCTACACCTATATCGCACAGAAACAAGCAGAAGACTTCCTCACTATTTATTAGGCGAGAAATCTACTGCTTGATAAACATTATTTTGGAACCGCTCATGGAAGTATTGCTCAACGTGTAATAAATTATTTATAATCCATAAAGAGTATTAATAAGTTAATTCCTTCACTTCTTGAACAAGGATTGGCAGCCAACCTTCGTTTTCTACCCAATGTAAATGCACTACATACTTATATGTTAGGTCTGTCGTTGCGACAAATATCTTTACACTTTGGTCATCATATCCTCTACCAAGATGCCATACTGAAAAATCTTTTTTCGTTAATGAAATCGCATTAGAAACGGCTTCTTCCATTTCGTAGAAATCATTAGATTTAAAACTGTATTGAACGATATGTTCACCGGTTTGTGAAGTGGTAGTTGGTTTCCATTCTTTAACAGTTGATTGAATGATATTTTCATCTTCAATTGAATTCTTTATGATTTCATTTACTTTATCTCTAAATTTTGCTTGGTATGGGTTCGGTTCATCTGTTGCAATCGGTTTTGATTCCATAGCTTTGGTATTGTTCTCGGCTATTGCTTGTTTCGGCTCGATTTTTTGTTGTTCAATAATAGGCATAGATATTTTTACGCCTAAATAAACGATGCCTATAAGAAGCGGAACTAATAGAATGCGAAAAAAATAATTTCCTCTACGTTCTCTTCTTAGCTTGCGAACCCTTCCATTCTTTTCAACTGAAGCCATTTGACAATATCCCCCAAAAACAACTAATTTTCCCCATTTTATCATAGAGTCCATTAATACTAAATAGTCTATTTTTTGTGAGTTTTGTCGTAATCGTAGATAGATTTTACTAAATTTGTAACCGTATCAGATGTCGATGTAATTTCATCTTTCACATTTAAGCTCACCACCGCAAAGGCATACTGCGGTTTTTCATATGGAAAATATCCTGCAAACCATTTGTTCTGTTCAGTAATTTTGTCTTTCTCTTTTTTCGTCTCAGCTGTACCACTTTTTCCAGCTAGCGTATAAGGTAGACTACTGTATCTTCTTCCAGTCCCCTTTTCACTTGTGATAACACCACGTAGCATTTCTCTCAACTGTTGCATGGAATCCGGTGATAGATAATCATCTGTTAATGTTTGATTTTCAAATGCAAACATTTCTGTACCATTCTTATACTGAACTGAATCGACGACCTTTACTTGTTTTGGTGATCCTCCACGAGCGATTGTTGACATCATGTTAGCAACGGCTAATGGTGTTACTTTTACATCCTTTTGACCGATCGAGGTATTCCTTAATCCCTCAAGTGGTTTATTACCACCAAAATAGGTTGAATTGCCTTCGTTTTGAAATTGACTAAAACTAGCTTCATGATATACAGATCCTGTCCAACCTACTGGACCATTCATCCCTAATTTTGTGGCATATGTTTCAAACATATCTTTATTTTTTAATGATAATTTCTGTCCTAAAAGTCCAAAAGTGTAATTACAGCTAGCATAAAAGCTTTCTTGAAAGGTTAAATTTCCTTTCCTTTTATCTTCATCTTTTTCATAATTACCTCGTAGATCCTTATCACAGTTATATATTTGCTTATCTTGAACGATTCCTTGATCAATTGCCGCAGCAGCTACTACAGTTTTAAAGACAGATCCCGGTGTACTAGGCTGTAATGCAAAGTTTGTAGCAGTATTATCATTTTGAGTAAATAAGTTTTGATAGTTCATAGACGGTCTACTGACCATTGCTAGTAATTTATTTGTTTTCACATCTATTAGAACAACCGCTCCTTTTTGTAGCTTCGCTTGATTGACAGCTTGTTCAAGTATTTGCTGTAAGTCTTTATCAATAGTCGTTTCTAAAGAGACCGGATAGAAAGGATTACTAGGTTTTGCATATTTTACTTCATTTCCAAACATTGGTTTACCTAAATTATCAACATGAAGCATTAAATTAGATGTTCCATCTGACTTTAGAAAGTCTTCAAATTGTGCTTCTAACCCGATTACCCCAAACTCTTTTGGCTTATAATCACGGTCACTTTCATATTGTTTTTCATATTGTTCTTTATTTTCCCTTGCAATTCCTATTAAATGTTCAGCTAATTGCTGATCGTCTTCATCTTGAGACAACATAGAGATTAACCCAGAAACATGTAAATTATTAATTTGATCTATTTTTTCTGATGTTAATTCATTCGAAATACCTTTTAATGTAAAAGGTTCTTTTTTTCCTATAAATTGATTTTTAATATCATATTCAGAGACTCCAGTAATTGTAGACAATTTCTCAATTGGCCAATCTATACTTTTTAAAAATGGAAACAAGATCACTTTTGGTGTATATGCAGCACTTAGTAGCTTTCCATTTCGGTCTAGAATTTTTCCACGTCCATTATCAATTCGAAATTGAAATGTTCTTTGCGCCACACTACGCTCAATTAAATTAACATTACTTGGCCCAAAGTTTTTTTGATGAAGAACGCCAATATCTAAACATCTATATATTAAAACAGAAAACAATAATGAAAACAAAATGAGTATAGCTTTAATTCGTCTGATCATAAAAAAACACCTCATCTACATTGTAGACGGGGTGTTCTTATTTCAAACTATTATTTTTAATTTTTAAACAATTACTGTTTATTTAACAGCAATAATTCTAACTTGCATATCTCCACCTGGAGTTGAAACTGTTACTTCTTCACCGACTTTTTTCCCTAATAAGCTTCTAGCAATTGGAGAGTCGTTTGAAATTTTACCTTCAAATGGGTCAGCTTCAGCGCTACCTACGATTGCATAAGTTTCTTCATCGCCTGCTGGTAATTCTAAAAATGTTACTGATTTACCTAAAGCTACTGTATCAGAAGCTTCTTTGCTTTCAGTAATAATTTCAGCATTACGAATCATATTTTCTAAAGTTGTAATACGGCCTTCAACAAACGCTTGCTCATCTTTAGCAGCATCGTACTCTGAGTTCTCTGATAGATCTCCAAAACTACGAGCAATTTTAATACGTTCTACAACCTCAGCACGTTTTACCGTTTTTAAAGTTTCTAATTCTTGTTCTAATTTTTCTTTCCCAGCTAGTGTCATAGGGAATTTTTTTTCAATAGCCATTTTGTACACTCCTTTTAGTATCCACCGTTTCTTTATGTAGAATTCCTAATTTTATGTTTATACAATGTAGTTGTACAAACAGTGTATGAGAATAATTAATGATTCATTCACTTTTGAAAACGCATTCTTTTTATATAGAAAGATGAAGAAGTTAGACCTTCTCCATCTTTCTTATCTATGATTTATGAATTATTCTCTCATATTAAGGTATTATAATACACTTACTCTTTCAAGTATAGTCTGAATTTTCGTTGCCATTAAGTCAATTGCAACAAAGTTTTGTCCACCTTCTGGAATAATGATATCAGCAAATTTCTTTGATGGTTCACAAAATTGATTATGCATAGGACGAACAACATTAACGTATTGGTCCACAACTGAGTCGACTGTTCTACCACGCTCTTTAATATCACGTTGTATTCTACGAAGGATTCTTAAATCAGCATCCGTATCAACGAATATTTTAATATCCATTAAATCACGTAAACGCTCGTCTTCTAAAACCAAAATACCTTCTAAAATAATAACTTCTTTTGGTTCAACAGGGATTGTTTCTGAAGATCTGGTATGAATCGTATAATCATATACAGGTTTTTCAATAGCTTTATATTGCAATAATTGATTGATATGTTCAATAAATAAATCATTATCAAATGCTAATGGATGATCGTAATTTGTTTTTAATCTCTCATCCATCGGTAAGTGAGTTTGATCTTTATAATAAGAATCTTGCTGAATCATTAAAATCGAATGACCTTTAAATTGGTCATAAATTGCCTTAGTCACAGATGTTTTACCAGAGCCAGTACCTCCAGCAATTCCAATAACAATGGGCTTATTCCCCATACTTCAATCCCTCTTTCTTATCAAACTAACTTTTTCCTCATCATGTTGTAAGGATATACTTTTTGATCAACTTTAATTTTTACAATTTCTAATGGATGTCTTGCAGCATCTAATTCCGTACCCTCTTCATCAACAATTACGCCAACAGTTTGTTTGAAGTTTTCAAGTTCCGGACCAAAGAATTCAATTTGATCACCAGGCTTGAAGTAGTTACGTTGTTGAATTGTTGCGATTCCAGTTTGCTCATCATAGTCTAATACAAGTCCAGCAAAATCATACGTAGTTTTTTTGCTATGGTTTCCAAACATCTGTTCTTTCATTCCTGGGAATCCTTCAAAGAATGAAGAAGCAGTTTCACGGTTCGCACATTTATCTAATTCTTCAACCCATTCTTCTTTAAACTCAAAGTTATCAGGATCAGCACAATATGCATCAATTATTTTACGATAAACAGAAACAACAGTCGCTACATAATGAATTGATTTCATACGTCCTTCAATTTTTAAGCTATCTACACCAATTTCAATAAACTTGGGAATCGATCTTAATAAGTTCAAATCCTTTGGACTCATTGCAAATGGAGCATCTTCTTCTTCGTATAATGAACTTTCAGAAGCGCCTTGTACTTGTGATTCAGTTTGTACTAAATCATAGTCCCAACGGCATGACTGACAGCATCCACCACGATTAGAATCACGTGCAGTCATATGATTACTTAACGTACAGCGACCTGAGTAAGCAATACACATTGCTCCGTGAATAAATGTTTCAATTTCAACATCTACTTTTTCTTTTATTTCTTTGATTTCCTCATAGCTTGTCTCACGAGCTAAAACTAATCGGTGTAATCCTTCTTCTTTCCAGTACTGAGCTGCACGATAATTTGAAAGAGATTGTTGCGTACTTAAGTGAACTTCTAATTTAGGAGCAGCTTGTTTACAAGTCTCAATGATATATGGATCTGCTACGATGATACCAGTTACTCCTGCAGATTCAATACCTTGTAAATAATCAACAAGTCCGTCCATATTTTCATTATGAGCAAAGATATTTGTAGTTACATAAATTTTTGCTCCGTATTTGTTTGCAAATTCTACACCTTCAGCCATATCTTCTAATGAGAAGTTATCAGCATTCGAACGTAATCCAAACTCTCTTCCACCAATAAACACGGCATCTGCACCGTATCTAACTGCAATTTTTAATTTCTCTAAATTACCTGCTGGCGCTAAAAGTTCTGGTTTTTTTACAATTATACGTTTACCATCAACAATTTTATCTAATTGTCCAATTGCCATTGTTCTTCCTCCTCATACAATATTTCATTTTAAATGTTATCTATTTATCCTAGGTATTTTGTCGAACACCCACGGCATTACGTTTTCTTAAGTTTTTATACTAACTCCTCTAGGTCATAAGTCCATGAACAGAATCGACTTTCAATTGTACTGTTCTAATGCTCACGAGAGCCAATGTGAGTATCGATTAATATACTGTTTCTTTAAAGAAGAATCCTGTGTCTAATCTGCGATTTACAGGTTGAATTGCTTCGATTTTTTCATAAAGCTCTTCTTTAATGTCTTCGTAAGCATCCCTATCTTCTACACATAAATCAATTGCTTGTCTATATAGTTTTGTTACTTCAATGATGTATTCTGATGATTTTAATACTCCGTCAATTTTTAAAGAATCGATGCCTGCATCAATTAATTCTTCTAGTTCATTAATGATACAAATATCATTAGGGCTCATAATGTGCGTTCCATTGATATCTTCAAAAATCGGATATTTATTATTCCGTTCGTTATCTACTAAGAACATATTCTCTTCGAATTTCTTTTGTTGAATAACTTCCAAGTTTTTGCCTTGATATTCAAAATAGTTTCCAACTAATGAGCGCTTAGATTGGAACATACAAGTCATACCATGAACTTGTACTTCAATTTCTATTTCAGCATTTTCTTTCATTTCTGTTACCGCTTCAAAACTAAGTTCCCTTGCTAATACAGCACGTTTTGCACCACGCTTACCCCAGTAATTACAAGTAAACCAGTTAGTTGCAGTTGTTTCTGTATTCCAATGTAATTGCATATTTGGCGCAATTTGACGCACTGACATTAATACAGCCGGATCACCGAATACAATTGCATCTACATTTGCATCACGTAAAAATGTAATATAGTCGTCAATTTCATCTAAAATTTCATTATGAAATACTCCGTTCATTGCTACATATACTTTGATGCCCTTTTGATGTGCAATAGTGACAGCTTCCTTTACAGCATCGCGATTAAATTCACCCGCTAATCGTAATCCAAATCGCTGTTCACCAATCATAACTGCATCAGCACCTGCATCTGCTAATTTTTCTATGTCATTTACGTTTGTTGGCGTAACTAATAATTCAGGCTTGAACATTGTTAACTCCCCTTTTCTTACTGATGGCCACTCCATCACCTATAGGTATAATTGTCGAGTCATACATAGGATGATTCATTAACCATTCATTGTAATTTTGTATCCTTTTAATTAAAGCTCGTTTACGTCGATCTTCAACAATATCGGCACTCTCTGCTACTTGTCCTTTAAATAAAACATTATCTGAAATGATTACACCTCTATCAGACAATAATGGCTCGTACAGTTCAAAAAATTTTTGATATTGAGCTTTCGCAGCATCTATAAAAATGACATCGAATTGTCTGTTATCTGGCAAATCTTCTTTTAAAAGTAAAGCATCGCCTTCTAAAAGTGTAATTCTATTACTATATCCACTTCTGTCTATATATTCTTTCGCTTTACGGATTCGCGCTGCGTTTCGTTCCATCGTAACAATTTTTAACTCTGGGAAAGCTTTTGCCATTCGGATACTTGAATAACCGATCGCACTTCCAATTTCTAAAATGGATGAAGGTTGTATTAAATACAGTAAACCTAGCATAAACTCCATGCCTGCTTTATCCATAATCGGAACATGCTGCTCCAATGCATACAATTCCATTTCTTCTATAAAAGGTTCTCTATGTTTATAAAAATTCGCCAAATACTGGCGAACTAAAACTTCATTCATTTCTAATAAAGCCTCCAATAGAAATACAACCTTGTCTTAGACTGCCTGCCAAACGCTCGCTTTCTTTGTTACTTCGCCTGCTTGCGCCTCAAAAGACAAGCGTTTTCAGACAGTCTATATCTCTAGTGTTATATTTTGTCTACAAACTGAAATATTTTTTAACAAGGTGTAAGTAAATTTCCTGTAACTGAATTTATTTTGACCCGTAATATTCTAACATAAAAAAAAGACCCTTGGCTAGTACCAAGAATAGTAACAAGTTTTTTAAGCGTTTTAATATACAAAATTCCTCAGTGAAAACGATGATTTTACTGAGGAATTTGCTATTTTTTATACAAGTATTGCCAACTTCTTAATTTATATGCTTATCTTTTTCTGTATTATGTTCTTTGAGTGATTTAGTGAAGATTACTTCACCCTCTTTATTCGCTAAAAAGTATAAATAGTCAGATTTAGCGGGTTTTAATGCAGCTTCGATACTTTCAACACCTGCACTTGCAATCGGTCCGATTGGTAAGCCTTTAATATAATAAGTATTATATGGCGACTCAACCTCTAAATCTTTGTAAAGTACTCTAGATTTATGCTTTCCTAACGCATAAAGAACAGTTGGATCCGTTTGTAATGGCATATCAATATTTAGTCGATTATAAAATACGCTTGAAATTAATTTTCGATCTGTTAACTCATTTGCTTCTTCTTCAATCAGTGAAGCCATTGTTAAGGTTTTATGAGGTGACAGTTTTTTATTTGCCATCTCATTTTTATACTTGTCTAAAGTACTCTTTGTTTGATTTAACATAGGCGCAATAATTTCTTCTAGACTCGGTTTAAATTCACCATAAAGATAGGTTGATGGATATAAATAACCTTCTAATGGATAACGAATTCCCTTTTTAAACATTTCATTCGTTAATAAGTCTGGATACTTTTTTTGTAAAGATTGAATAAACGCTTTATCATTCAACTGTTTTAGTACAGTTGCTTCATCTAGCTTAAATTCTTTAGCTATGATTCCTGCGATTTCTATCAGTTGAGTACCTTCAGGAATTGTTAAATCCTTAACTGCTACCTGATATTTTCCACCAGTTTGCAGATGTTTAACGATCGTAGAAACACCTTGATTTTGACTGAAATTATAATTACCAGCCTTTAAACTCGCATTATTATGTAATTTTACATATACCTTAAATACCTCAGTATTTTTTATTAATTTTTGTTTCTTAAAAATTGATGCTATGTCCCCAACTGAGCTACCTTGTGGGATTGTAACTAGTTGTTCTTGTTTATTAGATGCATTTACTGGCATTAACATATACTTATATGATGCTAAAGCAGCTGCAATACACACTAAGATCGCTATGATTATGTATAGGAAAACGCGCATTCCACTTTTATTTTTATTTGATGATTTAATTCCTCTTTTTTCAAAATTCGAAAATGACATCAATTTATCTACCTCCTTCATCACGTATTAGTATACTACAAACATTCCAATTATCGGCAATTTTCTACATAAAAAAAATGCTAAACACTTATATAAGCGTTTAGCATTTTAAAAAAGTGAATTGAATTATTCGCCTTCTTCTTCATCAAAGAATGTGTTAAGAACTTCTTCAATCATTTCCCACTCTTCATCAGTTTCGATTGGGAATAATTCACCGTCTTCACCATCTTCTGCTGGAATAAAGCTAGAAGCGTGGTATTCAGGATCTCCATCTTCATCGAACTCTTGTCCAACTGCAGTGTAGATTACGTATGATTTATTATAATCATCAGATTCAAAAGTTAAAACGATATTGCAAAGAATCTCATTACCTTCTTCATCTACGATCGTAATTTGTCTGTCTTCACCGTGTTCCATTTATATCACCTCGTTATCATTTCACAAATTATGTATAGTGGATTGTGGAATGGTTAAAAGCATTCCACACTTCCACTTTTCATTATCACTTTATACTATCTAAGTAATTTTGTAAAATAACTACTGCAGCCATTTTATCAATTACTTGTTTTCTCTTTTTACGACTAACATCGGCTGAGATTAAAAATCTTTCAGCTGCCATCGTAGAAAGTCTTTCATCCCATAGTATAACCGGAAGATTGAATTCTTCTTCAATTAATTTGGCAAAACGTTGACATGCTTCTCCTCGTTCACCAATACTTCCATTCATATTTTTAGGCAAACCTACTATTACTTTGTCTATTTCATAGCTTTCAATGATTTCTTTTAGTCGGTCAAGTCCAAATATTTGGCGCTCTTCGTTAATTTTAACTGTCTCAATTCCTTGAGCTGTCCAACCTAGTGCATCACTTACAGCTACGCCTATTGTTTTAGTTCCTACATCTAGCCCAAGTGCTCTCATTTATTATTCTCCACGATGTTGTTGTAAGTAAGATTTTACTAATTCTTCAATAATTTCATCACGTTCAAGCTTTTTCATCATACTTCTTGCATCATTATGACGAGGAATATATGCAGGATCGCCTGATAATAAGTATCCTACTATTTGATTGATTGGATTATAGCCTTTTTCTTGTAATGCATCATGAACCTTTAATAATACTTCATTTACTCGAATATCTTGTCCCTCGTCTTGCAAACTAAACTTCATCGTTTTATCAAATGAATCCATATAAGGCACCCCACTTATCCGTTTATTTCTAGCTAAACATATTGTACCATTTTTATATGGTAGATTACGAATTAACTAAAATTTCATTAAACGTATCTATCTGTTATTGTACACAACTTCTGTATTATTTAGAAATCGTCGCCATCCATTGTTCAACAAATGCAACTGCCTCATCAAGTTTAGATGCATCCTTACCACCAGCTTGAGCCATATCTGGACGGCCTCCGCCTCCACCGCCACATATTGTAGCAGCTTCTTTAATCAGGTTACCAGCATGATATCCTTGACCGACTAAATCCTTTGTCACACCTGCAATTAGATTAACTTTTCCATCATTAGCAGAACCAAGTAATACAACTACAGATCCAACTTTATTTTTTAAATCATCAACCATAGTACGAAGGCTATTCATATCTGCACCATTTACTTTAGCAGCTACAAATTTCACTCCATTTACTTCTTTTACATTGTTACTAATATTCCCTGCTTCAATGTTACTTAATTTTGAAGAAAGTGATTCATTTTCTTTTTGTACTTGCTTCAATTCTGATTGTAAAGTTTCAATTCTAGATACAACATCTTTTGTATTTGATTTTAATAGACCTGCAGCATCTTTCAATTGACCGATTTGCTCTTGCATATATTCATAAGCAGCTTTTCCAGTAACAGCTTCGATCCGACGAGTTCCTGCTCCGATACCTGACTCAGAAATAATTTTAAAAGTACCAATTGATGCTGTATTATCAACATGGCATCCACCACATAGCTCTAGACTATAGTCACCAACTTGAACAACTCTTACAACATCGCCATATTTTTCTCCAAATAATGCCATCGCACCCATTGCTTTTGCTTCAGAGATTGCTTTTTCAGAAATATTAACTGGAATGCTCTCCCAAATTTTTTCGTTTACAATTTTCTCAATTGTTTCAAGTTCTTCAGGTAAAACTTGACCAAAATGCGAAAAGTCAAAACGAAGACGTTCTTGGTTTACTAATGAACCAGCTTGATTCACGTGAGTTCCTAATACATCTTTTAATGCTTGGTGTAATAAATGAGTTGCTGTATGGTTTTTAACAATGCTAGAACGATTAGCTTTGTTAATTGTAGCAGTGACTTTTGAACCGACTGACAGTGCACCTTCAACAACTTTAACACGATGTAAATTTTGTCCATTAGGTGCTTTTTGTACATCAAGAACTTCTACTTTTAAACCAGCATCAGTTAAAGTTCCTTTATCTGCAATTTGTCCACCACTTTCAGCGTAGAAAGGTGTTACATCAAGAATTAAGTGTGCTTCTTCACCGCTTGCAACATCTTCAACTTTTTCACCGTCTTTTACTAAAGCAAGAACAGTTGATTCAACAGTACCTTCACCATATCCTACGAAAGAAGATACTTCTTTAATTTCACGAAGTGCTTCACTTTGTACTTGCATAGAATCTACGTCTTGACGAGCAGCACGAGCACGTTCACGTTGCTTCTCCATCTCAACTTCAAAACCATCATGGTCTACAGTTAAGCCTTCTTCTTCAGCGTACTCTTCTGTTAATTCGATTGGGAATCCATAAGTATCATACAGACGGAACACATCTTCCCCTTTAATAACAGTACTACCTTCTGCTTTCGCACCTTTCATTACAGTTGTAAGTAGTGCTAACCCTTCATGTAATGTTTCATGGAAACGCTCTTCTTCGTTTTTAATAACTTTTTGAATAAAAGGTATTTTTTCTTTCACTGTTGGATAATAGCTTTCCATTATTTCAGCCACTACAGGCACTAACTCAAACATAAATGGACGCTCTACACCTAACTTTTTCGCAAAACGTACAGCACGACGAATTAGTCTACGTAAAACATATCCTCTTCCTTCGTTTGATGGAAGTGCACCATCCGCTACAGCAAATGATACAGTTCTGATGTGATCTGCGATTACTTTAAACGCAGTATCTTTATCTAAATCACCATTTCTATATGATTGACCAGAGATTGTTTCTACAACATTGATAATTGGCATAAATAAATCTGTATCAAAATTTGTGTCTACTTCTTGTAAAACACTTGCCATACGCTCTAAGCCCATTCCAGTATCAATGTTTTTACTTGGTAATTCTGGATATTCATTTCTATTTAAGCCGTCTTTTGAATTGAATTGAGAAAATACGATATTCCAAATTTCTAAATAACGATCATTTTCTAAATCTTCTTTTAGCAGTTTAATGCCGATATTTTCTGTATCATATTTCGTTCCACGGTCATAAAAGATTTCAGTACAAGGACCACATGGACCTTCGCCAATTTCCCAGAAGTTTCCTTCTAACAGAATGATATGCTCAGGATCTAATCCTAATTTAATCCATAAATCATATGTCACTTTATCTTCTGGATACACAGTTACATATAATTTTTCTTTTTCAAATCCAAACCATTCATCTGAAGTTAATAATTCCCAACCCCAAGTTACTGCTTCTTCACGGAAATAATCTCCAATTGAAAAGTTACCTAACATTTCAAAGAAAGTATGGTGACGAGCTGTTTTCCCTACATTTTCAATATCATTTGTACGGATTGATTTTTGAGAGTTAGTAATTCTTGGGTTCTCAGGAATTACACGACCATCAAAATATTTTTTTAATGTTGCAACGCCACTATTAATCCATAATAAAGTTGGATCTTCTACCGGTACTAAAGATGCACTTGGTTCAACAGCGTGACCTTTTTGTTTAAAGAAATCTAAATACATTTGACGAATTTGAGCAGCAGTTAGCTTTTTCATTTAGTGTATACCTCCATATTTATGTATATTATTTTGTCAAAAAAAACAAAAAAATCCCGTCCCTAAAACAGGGACGAGATGTACTCGCGATACCACCCTGATTATGAATAGAAAGCAATTGCTTAGGCCATTACATGCCCCTTTAGTCTATTCATCACCTCAAGAGACCGTAACGTGGCCAGACGTCAGTGATTAGCTGCATTCAGGAGTAGCTGTTCTGTCACCCTTCATTAAAGTTTCTTTCAGCCAAGGAAACTTCTCTCTACGCAAATATTGCTCAAATGGGCTGTGACATACTTTTTCCTTCAAAATTTTGCAAATTTTATTGTATGAAAAAATAGTATCATTGTAAAAATTGAAAGTCAAGATGATAGATGCTGTTTTCTATTGTGGAAATACCTCAGAATTGAAATAACAACAACTAAACCCGGCACCGCTAATAATAAACCAGTAAATCCTGCAACTTCACCTGCTACTAATAAAGTAAACATAATAATCACAGGATGTGTGTGAATCGACTTTCCAATAATTAAAGGCGATAATACATTCCCTTCAATTAATTGCAACACAATGAGAATAATACCAACACGAATAATAAGATTCGTACCTTCGGATGCAGCTAAAAATAAAGTAGGCAATGCACCAATAATTGGGCCGAAATACGGAATGATATCTGTGATGCCAATGATTAGCCCTAATACTAGTGCATATTTCATTTTACCAATCCATAAAAAAATGGTCGCCATAATAAATAATAAAAAGCAAACAAAAATTTGACCACGAATATACTTTCCAAATGTATTGTCCAACTCGACCGCTAAACCTTTAGTTTCATCTCTCCATTTAGTTGGAATAAACTTAATCATTATATCTGCTAGAACTTTATAATCCTTTAAAAAATAAAAAACAATAAATGGAATAATGATAATTGAGATGAAATTATTCACAAAATGCTTCATCCAATCCCCGGTTCGATTGACTAAAGAAATACCAAATTGCTCTGCACCATTAATCATTAAATCCACTCGATTATGTAAAAAGATTGGCATCCTAGAGGTTTTACGTTCAATTTTCGATAGAAACGTATCATATAATGAAAGTACCTTTGGGAAGGAAAGAAGGATATCGTTCCATTGTTGTTTAAATATCGGTATTAATAAGTACAATCCTAATACTGCTCCACCAAAAAATAATAAATATATTAAAAGAATAGCATATACTCTTTTTAAACCTTTTTTATGAATGTATTCAATCGCTGGATGTAATAAATACGCTATAATGAGCCCAATTAAAAAAGGAATCAGTGCTTTTAAAATACCTATAATGATATGATAATAAACCGGTTTTAAATAATAAAATACGATTCCAATTAGTCCTATTAATAATATAAGACATAATCGATAAATCCACTTAAGTTTTAATCCGTCCATAACAAACCCCCATATTGGAATTAGTATGGAGGTTTTTAAGAAAATTATGTAATAGTCACTTTTGATTTTGAATGGTTTATAAAATAATTTACATTCCAACCAATTCTCTAAAAGTTTCAATTTTTATTTGATTTCGTTTCAACATCAACTTTACGAAAGAAAATACTATTTTCTGGCATTTTTAATCACCCAGTGTCGTTTACCGTAAATGGTTTAGTGAGATCTATTCCTAATTGTTTTCTTTATCTTTGTACTTAAAAATTTCACATTAGATGCTAACTAATCCCCTGTTCCTTAAGGAAATGTTAATATATAAAGAAAACAAAAAAGCACATGTCCCCATTTGGACATGTGCTACATACATTCTTACATTAAAGCATCTTTTTTAAAGACTTTTTCATTTTTTTAATGCTTTTTTGAGAATACCATTTGTTATCGTACATCAATTTCATCGCAAGTGCACCTGCACCTAAACCTAAACCTAATAAAGAGCTTTTTCTAGCCATTATTAACCACTCCTACATACTAAGTTTTCGATCCTCTTCGTCGAATAAGTCATCTAACGAACTTAACGTACCATCCTCTTCGACTTGGTGCGTGTAAATCATGCCTTTATTAATTGAAAGTTCTATATAACATCCCCAGCAATAATATTGATTTACACCAATTTTACCCAAGTCTTTACTTTGACAATTTGGACAAATCACAACGCTCGCTCCCTTAGCCTAAAAAAGGCAATCTTTCTAAGCATTGTGGCCAAGCAAAAAGGAAAATATACGTAAATTACAGGAATCGTCTTGCACTAAGTATTATTGGTCAATTACATAAAATCATAAGGAGAAAGATTTGGTAATTCATCAGATAGCTGAAAAGGCAGATCATCATCTAATAAAACCTCTTCATTTTCAATACCTTTTAGTTTCATACAAAGTGTTGTTTGGCGTTGTCCGTCGTCGGTCCGTCCAATCCCTTGAATAAAGGCATCTTGTTCACCACATAAAATAAGAAATTTTTTACTTCTTGTTACTGCAGTGTAGATTAAATTTCTGCGAAGCATTCGATAATAACTTTTTACGATTGGTAGCACAATAATATCAAATTCACTACCCTGTGATTTATGGATAGAGCAACAATAAGCCAATGTAAGCTGAGTAAAATCTGGTCTGGTGTAAGTAACTTCGTTTCCATCAAAGGAAACGATGATGATGTCTTGTTGTTCAACATTTTCTTTTGCAAAGAAAATATTAACGATTTCACCCATATCACCATTAAAAACATTATTTTCAGGAACATTTACTAATTGGAGAACTTTATCACCTGTTCTAAAAGTCGTATCACCGAATTTCATTTCACGTTGCTTTTCTCGTTTTGGGTTAAATACTTCCTGTAATCCTTGATTTAATGCATCGATTCCAGCAGGGCCTCGGTACATTGGTGCTAATACTTGGATATCTCTAACGGGAAAACCTTTTTTATTTGCATTTTCACATACTTTTTTAACAACTTCAACAACTTGCCCGCTCGAGCACCCAATAAATGATCGATCTTTTTTTTGTTGAAATAAATCCTCTGAAATTTTTCCATCTTTAATATAATGTGCCATTGTAATAATCGAGGAATCTTCAGATTGACGATAAATGTCCTTCAATCTTACCGTTGGCACTGTTCCAGAATTTAATAAGTCTTTTAATACTTGCCCTGGCCCAACTGATGGCAGCTGATCTTCATCACCTACAAAAATAACCTGGCAATCTTGTGGGATACTTTTTAGTAATTGATTCCCTAACCAAACATCGACCATCGAAAACTCATCAATTATCAGTAATTTTCCATTTAGTGGATTATCTTCATGATGACTAAATTCCCCTTCTCTAGTCCAACCTAATAAACGGTGAATCGTCACCGCTGGTAAGCCGGTTGCTTCACTCATACGTTTTGCGGCCCTTCCAGTTGGTGCTGCAAGTAAATATGGAAATGGGACGTCTTTAGGATAAGCGTGTTGATCAAGAGATAAATCATGAATTGTTGAAAATAAATTGACGATACCTTTTATGACTGTCGTTTTTCCAGTACCTGGACCACCTGTTAATACCATCATTGGTGATTCAACGGCCTTCTTTATTGCTTCAGCTTGAGAAGGAGCATAGTGTACATTCATTGTTGCTTCTAGCGTTTCTAATTCTTTTTTAAATCGACTATCCGTCATTTCACCTAAATCTGGCGCTTCACTCAAAAGCTTTTGAATTGCTTTAACGATACCTTTTTCCGCATAAAATAATGCCGCTAAATAAATTCTGTCATCCTCTAATACAAGTTTTCCATCTGCCACTAATCGATTCATTTCCCGAGAAATGTCGACAGCTTCTACAAGCTCTGGATCTTGTTTCATTAATAACACCCTTGTTTCGTCTATAAATTGATCTTGTGTTATATAGACATGCCCATCCTGCATCGATAAATGCTCTAATACATATACACACCCTGCTCGAATACGGTCAGGATGATTACCTGTGATTCCGATCGCACGACCAATTTCATCAGCTCTGCCAAAGCCAATCCCATCAACATCTTCAATCAGTTTAAATGGGTTTGTTCGAATGACCTCTAATGTCGATTCATTATACGTTTTATAAATTTTAATTGATAAAGCAGTTCCGATTCCATAACCGCTTAAAAAGCTCATAACTTTCTCTAAACCTTGGTGAGATAAAATCGTATCATATATGTCTTTTGCTTTCGCTTTAGGTAATTGTGGTACAGATTCCAGGCTTTCTGGATTATCTAAAATTTTATTAATTGCACCTTCACCTAAATGCTCGACAATTTTTTCAGCTGTTCGTTTTCCGATCCCTTTAAACAAATCTGAAGATAAATATTGAATAACCCCTTTTTTAGTAGATGGAAGTTCTTTAGCAAAAGATGAGATTTGAAATTGTTTACCATATCTAGGGTGATCTTTTAAAATCCCTTTAAATGTATAGGACTCATCTTCATTCATACGGGGGATGTTTCCTGTAATGGTTATTTCCTGCTCACAGTTCGACAAGTTTGTATCAACGACTTTTACTTTTGCAACAGTATAGAAATTTTCAGCATTATAAAAGATAACTGTTGTTACATTACCTTTAATGTAAGGTGTTTCATCTACAAACAATTCCATCTCATTTTGTGCCTGCACTAGGGTTCCACCTCCCGACCTAACTTGTTCATCATATTTTATGACTCTTTATTTTCTATTACCTTTAATGCATGCATTGCCAGCATATGATCATATTGGTGCTCTATTGCCTTTTCGAAGTGTTCTTTCGCACCCTCTACATCATCATTAAACATATCAATAATCCCTAAATTGTAATGTGCATCAGAATGTGTCTCGTCAAGTGTCAAAACTTTTTCTAAGCTTTGCTTAGCTTCTTCTAACATCTCTAATTTCGCTAGC
Source organism: Bacillus sp. JJ664 (assembly GCF_036962205.1). Classification (NCBI taxonomy): domain Bacteria; kingdom Bacillati; phylum Bacillota; class Bacilli; order Caryophanales; family Bacillaceae; genus Bacillus; species Bacillus sp. JJ664. Next base: position 49,519 of record NZ_JBALMS010000026.1, read on the forward strand.
GTTAATCCATATTGAAATAATGCATCAAGATCTGACTCATCTAATTCAATTGCACGTTGGAAAAATGGTAGTGCAAAACGGTCTTCTCCATTATTCACACAACAAAGGCCGATCATAAAATGCACATCGCTATCATCCATACCAAGTTTTACGCAATGTTGAAAATGATTCTTTGCTAACTCAAATTTGCCATCTTCAAAATAAACTGTACCCACAGCATAATGAGCTGCAGCTAATTCCGGATCGATTTCTAACGCTTTTTCAAAAAAACGACATGCACGTTCAACATCACCCATAGTCAATAATAACTGTCCAAAGTTTACATACGCTAATGAATTAGTTGGATTTTCTTCAATTTCCTTCGTCAAATAATTAGCAGCTTCTTCAAGATTACCTTCCTGTAAAGCAGACACACCACGTTCAAAATTTGTCATTTGTAACACCTCTATGTATTTTTCTTTCAATCGTTTTTAAAGCTCATATGTAATTAACACTATCATACAGTAGGTCACTTTTCAAAGACCATCTACGATAAAAAAACAACCCCAACCTATAATATGGATGGGGTCATTCTACAGTGTCTGTGAAACAAAATGTATAACAGACTTTTATCTTAAATAAGTTAATTCTTTACCATCAATAAATGCACGGTCAATTGTACCGCCACCTAGACAATCTGTACCGTCGTAGAATACTACAGCTTGGCCTGGTGTAATAGCACGGATTTTTTCATGGCATAGAATTCTAACAGAGTTGTTATCCAATATGTGAACAGTTACCTCATTATCTTCTGAGCGATAACGGAATTTTGCAGTACATGTAAATGAACCTTCTTTTGGTAACTCAGAAGTCCAGCTAATATCAGAAGCTAACACTTCATTACTATATAGTAGGTCATTATGGAAGCCTTGTTCTACAAGTAAGACGTTCTTTTCAAGATCTTTCCCAACAACAAACCAAGGATCTCCATTCCCACCAATCCCTAGTCCATGACGTTGACCAATTGTATAATACATTAATCCATCATGTTTACCTTTAAATTCGCCGTCCATTGTCATCATATCACCTGGTTGAGCCGGTAGATAATTACTTAGGAATTCTTTAAAGTTTCGTTCTCCTATAAAGCAGATTCCAGTACTATCTTTTTTCTTAGCTGTTGCTAAGTTAGCTTCTTCGGCAATTTTGCGAATTTCAGGCTTAGTGTATTCACCAAGTGGGAACATTACTTTTGAAAGTTGGTCTTGACCAAGTTGATTTAAAAAGTAAGTTTGGTCTTTGTTGCTATCTATTCCACGAAGCATTTTATATTCACCATCACGATAATCAACACCAGCATAATGACCAGTTGCTACATAATCAGCACCTAACGTCATCGCATGTTCAAGAAATGCTTTAAATTTAATTTCTTTATTACACATTACATCAGGATTTGGTGTGCGTCCTTTTTTATATTCATCTAGGAAATAAGTGAAAACTTTGTCCCAATATTGTTTTTCAAAATTCACTGCATAATAAGGAATACCGATTTGATTGCATACTGCAATTACATCTTCATAATCTTCTGTAGCTGTACATACGCCAAATTCATCTGTGTCATCCCAGTTTTTCATAAAAATACCGATGACATCATAGCCTTGCTCTTTTAATAAATATGCCGTAACAGATGAATCAACACCACCTGACATTCCTACTACTACGCGAGTGTCTTTTGGATCTTTTCTATTTATCATTTTTCCAACCTCGCATTTTTTATATTTTAACTAACCGTTGAACGATAGAAGCAACACGTTTTGCAAGAGCATGTATTTGCTCCTCTGTATTTCCATAACCAAAACTAAATCGAATTGAAGAGCGAATTTTTGGCGAATCAATTCCAAACATTTCAACTAGTACATGTGATGGATCAACGCTACCAGCTGTACAAGCAGATCCACTTGAAGCTGCAATTCCAGCAATGTCTAAATTAACTAAAAACGATTCAATCGAAATATCATCAAATGATAAGTTTAACACATGAGGAGCAAAAAACGTCTCGTTTCCATTTTTTTCAAAACGAATGTCGTTCTCTTTTAAATCATTGATGAAGACTTCTTGGAAACGCAAGTAATTTTCAACTCGCACTTCTCGTTCATTTTGAATTAATTCTACAGCTTTTGCCATACCTACAATTCCAGGTACATTTTCAGTCCCTGCTCGGCGTTTACGTTCTTGTTGACCACCGAACTGTTGTTGTGAAAATGTAGCTTTTTCATTCGCATATAAAAATCCTACGCCTTTAGGACCATTAATTTTATGTGAAGATACGGATAAAAAGTCTACGCCTAATTCATTTACATCAATTGGAATTAATCCGTATGCTTGAACAGCATCTGTATGAAACAACGCTTTATGACTTTTTAGGATTTCTCCAATTTCTTGAATCGGTTGCTCTGTTCCTACTTCATTATTAACCATCATAATAGATACAAGAATTGTGTCATCACGCAATGCAGACTTAACATCCTCTATATTCACTCGCCCAGTATGATCTACAGGCAAATACGTTACCTCAAAACCTTCTTTTTCAAGCGCTTGGCATGTATGTAATATAGCATGATGTTCAATAGCAGAGGTAATAATGTGCTTACCAACCTTTTGATTTGCATATGCCGCACCTCTAATGGCTAAATTATCACTTTCCGTTCCGCCACTTGTAAATATTATTTCATTCACTTTTGCGCCAATACTACTTGCACATACCAAACGAGCTGTATCTACTTTTTGGCGAGCATGTCGGCCAAAAGAGTGGATACTAGAAGGGTTACCAAAGGTTTCGTTCATTTCAATAACCATTTTTTCAATAACCTCTGGGTGCATAGGTGAAGTCGCTGCATGATCTACGTAAATACGTTCCATTCTCATAATCCTTTCTTGATGAAGCACTCAAATTATGCTTTGAATGCAATTCTATTAAATATAAAACATATATCCATTTAAATCATCTGATTCTAATTTTGCTAAATCTTCAAGAGTTGTGTGATTTAAAACATCATTGATTGCTTTTTGTACTCGAGTCCATAATTCTCTTTGTGCTGGATTTTCATCTTCAATATTTTCAATTGGAGATAAAGAACCTTCTAAAGCAGTAATGACTTCGCCTGCCGATATTTCATTTGGCTCCTTTGTTAAAATATACCCACCATATGCTCCTCGAATACTTTTTACAAGTCCTGCATTACGTAGCAATGAAATAATTTGCTCTAAATAATGCTCTGATAGATTTTGTGCATTTGCTATACTTTTTAAAGAGATTGGCTTATCACAATATCTCTTAGCTAACTCAATCATTACTGTTAAACCGTATCTTCCCTTAGTTGAAATTTTCATCTATTCACTCCGTTCAATAACTTATTTCAATGATCTAATCTATTTTATACCTTCTCTAATACAGTATTTATACAATTATTGTACACTATTTAAAAAGCATTTTCACATTTCCCCAAAAAAATACACTAATCCAATTGGAAAAGTGTATTATCTCTCAATTCATTCAATTTTTCAAGATTCCTGCACGAATATAATGGGCCGCTGCAGCTTTCTCGTCTTTCGCCTCAATACTGACTGGCAATTCCCTTGCTTTACATAAAAACCTGAGGATTTCGTCTTCAATTCTTTTAATTTCTAACTCAGTACCTGCATTGATTAAATCCTGTAATAATTCAAGATAAATCGCTTTCTCTTCGGGTGTGAGAGCTTGCTTCAACATATCTGCCTCCTTCAATTCTGTTAAAGAAAATAATAAGGTTATTACACAATTTGTTTCGATATGTTGTGTAGCGAAGCGACTCTCTCACGTTCGGTATTGAGTGCTCTACTTAATAAAAAGCTCTGTGATGAGAGACCTGCTAAAATACAATAGCCAATCACCATTCGCATATCTTTCAGCATATTTTCAGGAATAAATAATGAAACAAACAATGAAGCAGCTGTTGCCCCAAATAGTATATCTGCAAGAAACCCTAAGAAGAAGCCCTTTTTTCGTTTTACAGGTAACATGATTGTCCCTTTGTTAAACAGGATGTGAAAAATTAAGCCGGTTACTCCACCAATGACAAGTGCCAACACATAGAGCTGGACCATTTTCATCCTCCTCATAAAGTTTAAAAGCAAAAAGAATTTCGAATATCCTTCGAAAAAGAACGTTGACGAAAGAGTGATTAGGATTGAACGAGAACGATTACTCCTTATAGACTGCTTGTTTCTATCATTATAAGAGCGGAAAAAAAAATTATCAAAAGAATTTGTTAAATATATCCAATTGTGACAAAAAATAAGGTAAGAGACCCATAAGGGTTTCAAAATTTACTGTACTATCATACTATTCGTTACTATATATCCCGGCCTTCCACTTATGTTATATTTGTATTGAACGGCAGCTAGAGGAGGTGTTAAGTTGGCCATACAAATTAAATTTAAACAAATTGTTAAAAAACTATCTTCAACAGATCTTTACAAACGAGCAAAAGGAATTGACCAACTTAGAAAGTCTCTTCATAAGGATGTTTATCTGGATTCATTAATATATCTATTAGAAGCAGCAGGTAAAAGCTTTCCAAATTCATTAGAAGATTGGGATGATGGAAGCTATCATTTAGTTGGTTTCTGTTCAGAATACCCTCATTCAGAATTAGTTAAGCCAATAGAAAAAAACTTTGAACGTTATAGTGAACGAGCAAGACTCCAGGCGCTCTATTTATTAATTACGATTAAAACAGACATGGCAAGAGATGCATACATTCGTATCATTGAAAAGTATTCAAAACAATATGAATTAGGAATTGATGTAGCATATATCTTTGAGGAAACAGAGTGGGCTCCAAAATTAGTAAAAAAATTCATACCATTACTTAAAGACGAAAATCTCAACGACTCAATATTCCATATGATGCTTTTATGTTTAAGAAATAGTGGAGTAGAATTGTCGTTAACAAGTGATGAAAAGAACCTAATTATAGAACAAATAAAACGTAATTATCAAAGTAAAAGAGTTGTGTATTTATCATATGACAAGGATTATAGTCTTCAATTCGTTTATCAAGCATGGAAAGAGTCATATGTAATGATTCGCTCAGAAATGGGTATCTATTTACAGTTAATGCAATACTTTTTTGATGATGATATGCAAACGTTTTTGCTTGAAGCACTACAATTCAAGGATGCCTATTTAAAAGTTGATGCTGTTATTTCATTACTTGAACGAGGGTACAATGTATCTCGTGAAACAATTGAAACTTGTGCATACAATATTGAAGCGTGTGTGTGGTTCTACACTAGGTTAAGCGAAAGCTCAAAAGAACACTTTTATAAGATTAATGAAGAAATACAACATAGCTTTGTGAAAAATAGGTTTTTCCATTATTTAGTAGATCATGATGAATTTGGTGTAGTTCCTGATGAAATTGAAGTAGTGAAACGACATGACACAACTAATTATTATGGACAAGAGGTTACCTATTATCTTGTTAAGTTTAAAAGTCAACGTGAAGATTGGGCTGAAAAGGGCTGGATGGCTGGATATGTTGGTGCATACTTAACTGAACAAATCCCTAGTCCAAAAATGTTTGAAGACACAATCACTACTTTTACTAGCTGGGATCAATTAACAGATGCTGAACATATACAACAGCTTGAACAATTTAACAAAGATGACTATGCAAAACATGATTCAGAAGTAATTTTAGAATCTAAACCTAATTGGCACTACGGTACTTTTGTCCTCGGGTTTATTACTGCTGTTCGTACTTGGACATCATTTTCAAACAATGATCCGATATACTTCTTACTTTTAGCATTACTTTGGGGCGTATTTCTTTTCAAAGTATATGCGACAATTAAGCTAAGAAAAGAAGCAAAGGTCATTTTAAAAAGAAGACAATTAACACTCGTTAAAGCAAATGAGAGTATTACGATTGAGCTTCATAAAATTTACAGAATGACCATTGAGCTTAGGAAATGGGGAAAAAACGAAGGAAAAAATGCGGCGTATCAGCTGAAAGTTAAACATATCGTTTTTTATGATAAAGATGAAAATGAGATCTTATCAATTCCTTCTACTTTTATTAACACTACACAGTTAATGGCTGAAATCCAACTGCTCACAAACCATTTAGTGGAACAACCGATCATCGATGTATATGAAAATGATTTAAGTGCTTAAAATAAAAAGGAGAAATTAGCGCATGCTAACTCTCCTTTTTTTGTACCTTTTTAAATTGTTCAAGCTTCTCAAAGATTGCACCATACCGTTTTTCGTTTCCAGCTTCTTTTGGCTTATAATACACTTGGTTAACTAATCTGTCCGGTAAATATTGTTGATTTACCCAACCGCCAAAGTTTCCTAATGGGTGATCATGAGGATAAACATATCCAATACCATGTCCCATATCTTTTGCTCCTGCATAATGGCTATCCTTTAAATGCGCAGGTATGTCGTCATGCAAACCACTTCGCACATCACCTAAAGCGCGATCAATTGCTAACACACTCGAATTGGATTTAGATGACAGACAAAGCTCAATCACAGTGTTTGAGAGAATAATTCTTGCCTCTGGAAAACCGACCTGTTTTGCTGCCTCACAGGCTAACACTACTTTCCAAGGGTCGCCTGCTAAACCGATATCTTCATATGCAATGACCGTTAATCTTCTACAAATACTCGTCAAATCGCCGGCTTCAATTAATCTTGCTAAATAATAAAGTGCCGCATTTACATCACTACCGCGAATACTTTTTTGAAACCCCGATAATGTATCATAGTGAAAATCACCATTTTTATCATGATTAAATCCTTTAGATCTTAAAAATTCCTCAATGATTTCATCTTGAACAATAATTGTTCCATCTGATTCCTTTGGAGAGCCAAATACAATGGATTCTAATATGTTTAAAGATGATCTTGCATCTCCATTTACACCATGTGCAATTTTTAATATTTGTTCTTCAGATATTTGGATTTGTAAATTTCCTAATCCCCTATCTTCATCTCTTAGTGCGCGATCTAGTAATTTATAAATATGCTTTGGTAGAAGTGGATCTAATTTCAAAATATGATTACAACGACTTCGAATCGCACTATTTACATCATGATATGGATTTTCGGTTGTAGCTCCAATCAATGTAATAAATCCACTTTCAACATAAGACAGTAAATAATCTTGTTGTAATTTTGACCAACGATGAATTTCATCTGCAAATAGAATAATTTCACCAAACATTTTTGCTTCATGCACAATATCTTCTAGCTCTTTCTTACCTGATGTTGTTGCATTTACCGTAACAAATCTTTTATCTACAGTACCAGCAATTGCATATGCAAAAGATGTTTTACCGATCCCCGGTTCACCATGTATAAGCATTGAAGGAACTCGTCCATTTTGAATTAGTCGATATAAAGCTGATTCTTTTCCAATTATTTGTTCCTGACCAATTAACTCATCAATTGTCCTTGGTCTCATCCGATATGCAAGAGGTTCATGACTCATTTTGCGCCCTCCTATTTCTGCAAACTATTAATTCTATTGTAAATGAATTGGAAATATATTTCATCTTGGATTCAAAAAATTTCTCATTTACATCAGTTTATTTGGTCAAGCTATTAATAGATGATATAAAGAGGTGTCATATGAATACACAAAAAACAAAGTGGTCAACCGAGGAAGAAGCTACGCTTTTAGAGTTAGTTGAAAACTATTTAATAAAAGGCAAATCTAAGCAAGATGCTTTTGTCACTGTTGCAAATATCATTAACCGCTCAAAAGCTGCCTGTGCTTCAAGATACCAATTATTGAGAAAGCAAAAAGTAAATAATGCAGTAAGTAATAAAACAGAAAATCATTTCATACCAAATATTGATTTAGAAAAAGTTATTATATTCCTAACGAAATTTGAAGGTGATCAGCAACTTTTCAATCAGAATATCCACCTTAAACAGTCGATTAAAATACTGCAAAAAGAAAATGAAGCATTGACTGATAAGATTTTACAGCTAAAAACATCAATTAAAAATAATCAAAACTTTTTAAAAAAGATTGTAAATTAGTGGTATGTAATTATTATTGTCATACTTTATTCATTTTTTTATCAACATTCCTACTGTATAATGAAAATGTAAAATCGAATGTATGTAACAGTGAGGAGTAACAAGATGAATTGGAAAAAAGGCGGATTATGGGTTCTGATCTTTTTTATTGTGAAAGGTACAATTTCTACACTATTAATAGTCACTGGTGCAAAATATTTTAAATTAAATTTTACTGAAATACTCATGCTAGTATTGGTTTTATTAGCTATTTCTTATATAGGGCGAAGACTAGTAAAAAATCGTAAAAAAAGCACAAAGCAACATGATGCAAATATGTAATTGAGTTCCACTGCTCGAAAAAGCGTGTAGAACAGACAATAACCCCAGAATTCAAATCTGGGGTTATTGTTTATTTATTATTCATTTTTCTTGATTCTTTATCATTTACTACACCGTTTTTGTGGACTTTTCCATCTTTTTCAACAACACCATTATTCTTTTTATAGTTTGTATTTATTTTATTCGATAAATTATCAACTCGCTGTTGTTTCTCACTTTTTTGATCATCACTAGTGCTATTACAACCAGTTAAAAGTGCAACTGAAATAACAAAAGGACCAATCAGTCTTAAGCTTTTTTTCAAAGTCACACACCTCCTTATTGAGGTAGTATTTCTAAATTAAATACTCATATGCAATTTATTTTTAAATTTCCTTTTTTACTCATTAAGGGATCATTTTGGATTCGATTCTTTCTTTAAGTGGTTGAGGTAGCTCCACATCACTATACGAATGTCAGGTCTAAAAATAAAAAACTGTAGGAAATAAATTCCTACAGCCTTTTATTCTTGACCAACACGTTTAATTTCAATATCTTTTATTAATTCACGTACAGCATGACTTGCTGCTATTAAACCAGCAACTGAAGGAACAAATGCATTAGATGAAGGTGGCATTTTCGCTTTGCGAATTTTTGTGTTTTCATCAGGTACGATTTCTTTACGAATATCTTCTCTGATTACAATTGGACTCTCATCTGAAAAGACTACTGTTACGCCTTTATGAATCCCTTCTTTTCTAAGCTTTGTTCGGATTACTTTTGCAATCGGATCATGAGTTGTTTTAGAAATATCTGCGACTTTGAATCGAGTTGGATCCATCTTATTTGCAGCACCCATACTTGAAACAAGTGGAATTCCGCGACGACGACATTCTTTTATTAAATGAATTTTATATGAGATGGTATCAGATGCATCAATTACATAATCTAAAGGAATCTCAAAAAACTTTTCAAAAGTTTCCTCTGTATAAAACATTTTATGTGTAATAATTTCGCATTCTGGATTAATATCTTGAATACGTTGTTTCATCATTTCTACTTTCGGTTCTCCAACCGTTGATAATAATGCGTGAATCTGTCTATTAACATTCGTGATATCGATTACATCTTTATCAACTAATATTAAACGGCCGACTCCTGAACGCGCTAAAGCTTCTGCTGCAAAAGAGCCCACTCCGCCAATACCTAAAATTGCTACCGTACTTTTTTGTAATCGTTCTAAACCTGCTTTACCAAATGCAAGCTCATTACGAGAAAATTGGTGTAACATCCATTCAACTCCCACTAACTTAATCAGAATACAATGATTTAAATATACATGATTTACGTTGTTTTCATCAAGCATGAATTAAAAAAACAAGTTATTTTTAGATAATAAAGAAAATAATACAAGAAAAATGGAAGGATTTAAGGAAATTTGCTCCTTTCATCCTTCCGTTTTATTTTACTCTTCTACAGTTGTTTTTAAAGATAAATCTTCTAATTGTGATACAGAAACTGGACTTGGTGCATTTGTTAATAAACAACTTGCTGATGCTGTTTTCGGGAATGCAATTGTGTCACGTAAGTTTGTGCGTCCCGCAAGTAGCATAACAATGCGGTCTAAACCTAATGCAATACCACCATGTGGCGGAGTTCCGTATTCAAAAGCTTCCATTAAGAAACCGAATTGTGCTTGTGCCTCTTCTTCAGAAAAACCAAGGCACTTAAACATTTTTTCTTGGATATCTCTTTCGTAAATACGAACAGATCCTCCACCAAGCTCATAGCCATTTAATACTAAGTCATAAGCTTGAGCTTTCACACTACCTGGATCACTATCTAATTTCGCTAAATCTTCACGAACTGGTGATGTAAATGGATGGTGAGCAGCAAAATAACGATCTAACTCTGCATCATACTCAAGTAATGGCCAATCTGTTACCCATAAGAAATTAAATTTAGATTGGTCAATTAAGTTTAAATCTTTACCTAATTTTAAGCGAAGTGCACCTAAACTATTAGCAACAACTGATGCATCAGAAGCGACGAATAAAATTAAGTCTCCAACTTCACCTTCTACAGCTAATTTTAACGTTGAAAATTCTTCTTCGCTAAAGAATTTTGCAATTGGTCCTTTAAATCCATCTTCTTCAAGCTTTAACCATGCAAGTCCTTTTGCTCCGTAACGAGAAGCATATTCTTGTAGACCATCAATGTCTTTACGAGAGTAATTAGCTGCTTGACCTTTAACGTTTAAGCATTTGACTTGGCCACCATTTTCTACAGCTGAAGTAAATACTTTAAATCCGCTTTCTTTAGCAAATGAAGAAACGTCGATTAATTCTAAGCCAAAACGAGTATCTGGTTTATCAGAACCAAAACGATTCATTGCTTCATCATAACTCATACGAGGTAGCGGAGTTACTAATTCCACTCCTTTTGTCTCGCTCATTACTTTAACCATCATTCTTTCTGTCATTTCCATAATTTCCTCTTGCGAAAGGAAACTAGTCTCAATGTCAATTTGAGTGAATTCAGGTTGACGGTCAGCACGTAAATCTTCATCACGGAAACAACGCGCAATTTGGAAGTAACGCTCAAAACCAGAAACCATTAATAATTGTTTAAAAATTTGAGGTGATTGCGGTAATGCATAGAACTCACCTGGATGTACACGACTTGGTACTAAATAATCTCTAGCGCCTTCTGGTGTACTCTTCGTTAAAATTGGCGTTTCAACTTCTAAAAAGTCTTCTCCGTCCAAGAAATCACGAACTGACTTTGTAATTTTTGAACGTAATTTAAATGTGTCATACATAACAGGACGACGTAAATCTAAATAACGATATTTTAAACGCAGATCTTCTGCAACTTCTGTTTTATTTTCTATAGCGAATGGAGGATTTTTTGCTTTGTTGATAATTTCTACTTTTTCAACAGAAACTTCAATTGCACCAGTCTCTAAATTAGTGTTTACTGTACCTTCTCCTCGAGAAACAACTGTTCCTTGCACTTGAAGTATAAATTCGTTTCGAACAGTTTCAGCTAATGTCAAAGCCTCATTAGATAATTCAGGATTAAATACGATTTGTACGATTCCAGAACGGTCACGTAAATCAATAAAAATTAATCCTCCTAAGTCACGTCTCTTTTGAACCCAACCTTTTAGTGTTACACTTTGACCAATATGTGATTCTCTTAATTGACCACATAAATGCGTTCGTTGTTCCATTTCCATATCCCCCAGTTCATTATTTAGAGCTAACGTATTTAACAAATATATCTAATGCAACTTCCTCTTGAACACCCGTTTCTTGGTCTTTTAAATTGATGACTCCACGAGATAATTCTTCTTCACCTAAAACAGCAACATATTTAGCTTTGAATCGATCCGCTGCTTTAAATTGTGCTTTTATTTTACGATCTTGGTAATCTTTTTCACATACAAGACCAGCTCTACGCAATTGATATAATAATGCAGTTGCTTCTTTTTTCACCTCATCACCTAGGGCGATTAAAAATACATCCATTTCTTGTGGAATCGGAAGCTCGATCCCTTCTGTCTCAAGCGCTAATAATAAACGCTCTATACTTAATGCAAACCCCATACCTGGTGTATTTGGTCCACCAAATTCTTCAACTAAGCCATTATATCGGCCTCCACCACTTAACGTAGAGATTGAACCAAATCCTTTTCCTTCTAACATGATTTCGAAAACAGTGTGATTGTAATAATCTAAACCACGAACTAAATTCGGATCGACTTCAAAAGGAATATTCATTGCTGTTAAGTAGGATTGCACATCTTCAAAGTACTTCACAGACTCTTCATTTAAATATTCAAGAATTGAAGGTGCAGATTCCATTGAAGGGTGATTATGATCTTTTTTACAATCTAGCACGCGAAGTGGATTAGATTCTAAACGATTTTGACAATCACCACATAACTCATGCACAACAGGTTTAAAGTGATTAACAAGCGCTTCACGGTGAGCTTTACGACTTTCTAAATCACCTAAACTATTGATCACAAGTTTAATATTTTTTAAACCAAGGCCACGATATAAATCTCGTGATAATGCAAGAACCTCTGCATCAATTGATGGATCATTACTACCTAATGCCTCGATACCAAATTGAACAAATTGACGATATCTCCCTGCTTGAGGACGCTCATAACGGAACATTGGTCCAATATAATATAATTTTGTTGGTTGATTACTACTTCCGTGCATTTTGTTTTCTACATATGAACGAACAATAGATGCTGTTCCTTCAGGACGTAAAGTTAAACTACGATCCCCACGGTCTGTAAAAGTATACATTTCCTTTTGTACAATATCCGTTGTGTCACCTACACCTCTTGAGAATACTTCCGTATGTTCAAACATCGGAGTACGAATCTCATTGTAGTTATATCGTTTGCATAAGTCTCTTGCAAACTTTTCAATATACTGCCATTTCTCAACTGTACCAGGTAATATATCCTGCGTACCTCTTGGAATATTAATCGACATTGTGAATCCTCCTAAAATAAACCTATATATACAAAAAACTCCCGTGCCTACTGAAAAAACCAGTAGGGACGAGAGTTATAAGCCCGTGGTACCACCCTAATTGAAGAATGAATCATCATCCTTCCACTTTCATCGTTAACGCCGATTACGTTTATCCTTACTAGAATACTCTTTCAGAATAAAGCCTCTGGAGTGTCTTTCAAATAGTCTACTTGTGGAAATGCTCTCAGCCACGACATTTCCTCTCTCTTCAAGAGATCCTATTATACTTTTCTCCGTCATTGGTAAGTTTTATGTATCAATATGTTATTTTATATCTTACGTTTGGTTACAATAATTGTCAAGAACTCAGGAAAGAAAAATTTTAAGAACGTTCTAATTGTTTCTTTAAATCACGTACTTCTCTCAACGTTAATCCGAACTCACTTGCCATCTCTAATGAATTTGACTCTTGTCCTCTTGATTGAAATTCATGAAAATCCATATTGAGAACGCCTCTACGATTTGACCCCAAACTATTACGATTGTTAATTCTCATGGTGAAAGTCTCCCTCCAATATCATAATATTTAGTTTGTCCAAGTTTTGGCACGATTAAACCGATAAATTGAGTGGTGAAAGACATTTTTTTATTACAAATTTCTTCAAAAATAAAAAAACCATGGGAATTCCCATGGGTTAAAGAAGTTTTGGAATGGTATATATAGAGCTTTGTATTGAGCCATCTAGTAAATACATTAATCCATAATAAATAAGTAGGATTAACACTACAAATACAATTGCCTTAAAGAAGCTTTTAAGAATCGTAAATAAAATGACACCTGCAATCAGGATTAAAATGACTGTAATCGAGTCCATTTCATACCCTCCTATGCATTCTAGAATAGAACCCATATATATTAATCTATATTCATAACCAATCAATAATATATGTAAAATAGAAAAGTACAACTTCAAAACTAATGGATGTTTTTATAAACAAAAGATTATCAAGAAGAAATGGATAAAAAAAAACCTTCTCTCACATTGTGGAAAGAAGGTCATTTTTATGGTTCTATTAACTTTCAATCATGATCGTAACCGGACCCCAGTTCGTAAACGATACGTCCATATCAGCTCCGAAAATACCAGTTTGTACTTCAAAACCTTGTTCACGTATATATGCATTAAACTGTTCGTAAAGTTCATTTGCAATATCAGGCTTTGCAGCATCCGTAAAGCTTGGTCGTCTTCCTTTACGAGTATCACCATAAAGTGTGAATTGAGATACTGATAATACTTGTCCTTCAACTTCTTTTAAAGACAGGTTCATTTTTCCATCGCCATCTTCAAATATTCGAAGATTTAATGCTTTATCAGCACAGTATTTCATATCATCAATTGTATCTTCATGCGTGATCCCTACAAGTAATAACAATCCTTTAGGTATTTGTCCTACTACTTGTCCATCAACTACAACTTTAGCATCTTTTGTACGCTGTAATAATACTCTCATAACTTACCCCTCCTCTTCTAGTGGAAAATGCGTCGCACAGAGTAAATGTCTGGAATTTGTTTTACCTTATCCACTACTTTTTGAAGGTGGTTAATATTTCGAATGGACAAACTCATTGTAATAGTCGCCATTTTATTTCGGTCATTTTTACCTGTTACTGATGAAATATTTGTTTTTGTTTCATTGACAACAGACAATACTTCATTTAAAAGTCCACGACGGTCATATCCGAAGATTTCAATATCAACATTATAATCGCGTTCAAATGTTGGACTTTCTTCCCATTCAACTTCGATAAAGCGATCTTCCTCACTATCATTGAGCATGTTTACACAATCACTTCGATGAACAGATACTCCACGGCCTTTTGTAATATAACCAACGATATCGTCACCTGGTACTGGATTACAGCACTTTGAAAGTCGTATTAGTAAGTTATCTACACCTTTAACTGAAATACCAGCATCTTTACGACGTGAAGGAGCTTTTTTAAAATCTGAAGATAATTCTTTTAAACGCTCTTCTAAATCTACTTCCGGTCTTTTTCGGAATTTATCTGTTAAACGATGTGCGATCTGTGTTGCAGTAATGCCATTATATCCAACTGCTGCATACATATCTTCCGCATTTGAAAAGTTAAACTTTTCAGCTACACGTTTTAAATTCTCAGAAGTTAAAACTTCTTTTATATCACAATCTAGTGCTTTTATTTCTTTTTCAACTAATTCTTTTCCCTTATCAACATTCTCTTCACGTCTTTGCTTTTTAAAATATTGACGTATTTTATTTTTCGCATGTGAAGATTGAGCAAGTTTCAACCAGTCCTGGCTTGGCCCATATGAATGCTTGGAAGTCATAATTTCAACAATATCGCCAGTTTTTAATTTATAATCTAGCGGTACCATTTTTCCATTCACTTTTGTACCAATAGTTTTATTCCCAATTTCTGAGTGTATACGGTATGCGAAATCGATTGGCACAGAGCCTAACGGTAACTCGTATACATCACCTTTTGGTGTAAATACGAAAACCATATCTGAGAATAAATCCATTTTTACTGATTCCATAAACTCTTCTGCATTCGTAGAGTTGTCTTGCCATTCAATAATCTCACGGAACCAGCTTAAGCGATTTTCAAAGGATTTCTGAGTAGGTACATTTGCATTTGATTTATCTTCTTTATAAGCCCAATGTGCTGCTACCCCGTACTCAGCGATTTGATGCATTTCTTTTGTACGAATTTGAACCTCTAAAGGATCACCCTTCGGACCAATTACTGTCGTATGAAGTGATTGATAAAGATTTGCTTTTGGCATTGCAATATAATCTTTGAATCGACCAGGCATCGGCTTCCAACAAGTATGAATGACGCCTAAAACAGCATAACAATCTTTAATACTATTGACGATTACACGTACAGCCAATAAGTCATATATTTCATTAAATTGTTTATTCTGCTTAGCCATCTTGTGATAAATGCTATATATATGCTTTGGTCTACCTGAAATTTCGGGCTTTATTTCTACATCTTCTAGTTGCGACTCGATCTCACTGATGACTTCGTCTAAATATTGTTCACGTTCGGCTCTTTTACGCTTCATTAGATTAACGATACGATAATATTGTTGAGGATTTAAGTAACGTAAGGCTGTATCTTCCAGTTCCCATTTTACTTTATTGATCCCTAAACGATGAGCTAAAGGAGCAAATATTTCTAAAGTTTCATTTGCAATTCTGATTCGCTTTTCCTGAGGCAAATGCTTTAACGTTCTCATATTATGAAGGCGATCGGCTAGTTTAATTAAAATGACTCTCAAGTCCTGTGCCATTGCGACAAACATTTTTCGATGATTTTCAGCTTGTTGTTCTTCTTTCGATTTAAACTTAATTTTACCAAGCTTCGTAACGCCATCGACAAGCATAGAAACTTCTTTACCAAATTGATTTTCTAAGTCTTCTTTCGAAACTTCAGTATCTTCTACCACATCATGAAGAAAACCAGCACTAATAGTGGTTGCATCCATTTCAAGGCTTACAAGTATCCCTGCTACTTGAATAGGGTGTATTATATATGGTTCACCTGACTTACGAAATTGCTCACTGTGCGCATCTCTAGCATATTCATAAGCATGTTTAATAAACGCCACATCATCTTCTTTTAAATAATGGGACGCTTGCTCTAAAACTTGTTCAGCTGTCAGTACTTGTTCATTAGCCATTTAATCACCTTAAATCTTTATTTCTTATATTATCGTGAAAATTTCGTTTTTTGTAAAGCAGGAGTCGTCAAAATTCATTTTTTTTTGCAGGTTTCTGATAGAAAAAGAGCACTCTGATTTACTCAGAGTACCCCATCGTATGACAATATATTATGTTAAATATTAATAAGTCATTAGTGTAAATATATCATAGCCTTCTAATTTTTTACGACCTTCTAAATAAGAAAGCTCGATTAAGAAAGCAATACCTACAACAATCCCACCAAGCTCTTCAACAAGCTTGATTGTCGCTTCAATCGTACCACCAGTAGCTAATAAGTCATCTGTAATCAATATACGTTGTCCTGGCTTAATTGCGTCCTTATGCATTGTTAAAGTGTTTGTACCATATTCTAGGTCATAATTATAGCTAATCACTTCACGAGGTAATTTACCAGGTTTACGAACCGGTGCAAAACCAATTTCTAAAGCATAAGAAATTGGACAACCCACGATAAATCCGCGCGCTTCTGGTCCAACAATTAAGTCAACATCTTTTTCTTTTGCATATTCTACGATTTTATCAGTAGCTGCTTTATAGACTTTTCCATCATTCATTAATGAAGAAATATCTTTAAACTGAACGCCTTCTTTTGGCCAGTTTGGTACAATCGTAATATAATCTTTAAAATTCATTAAATAAGTGCCTCCCCATTTTCGGAAAAATGACTTTTCATATTTTGAAAAAATGTAGTTAATTCATCACATTTTGAGTACAGAAATAAACGTTCCAGTTCAATACTTGCAAGTTTGATCGCATACGTACTTGATAAAGATAGATCTTTCTTCTCAGTTTGTGGCAACAAACGAATTTTCCCATCATCTATTGTAACAAATTCCAAATCAAAAAACACCTTTGTCATAAAATCGACTTGTTCTTTTTTCCATCCCATCTTACGACATAATGCCATTTCATACATACTCATGTCAAATGGATTCGTCTTTGCAAGAATTGAATAGTATTTTTTAAAGCTTTCTCTACTTGGAATTGGTGAGAAAAAGTGTAACTCATCTTGATTAAATACTAAATAGATTCTTTGTGATAATCCATTTTGGAATACCGCTTTTAGGTCATCCTCAGATCCTGGCAAATCTAGGAGAATGACGTATTCATTTTGAACATCAATCATCGTTTCATGAACAGATTCATATGAGACGAATTTCGAAATAGGATATTTATTTTTTAAATCTAGATATTCATTTTTAGTTTGATGTAAGAACACAAATTGATGTTCATTAGAAGGCAAAGTTAAACGATTAGGTTCTTGTCCTCTAAAATCGAATAATTGCCAATGATTAACGCTTAAATCTTGAATCATTAATTGTGGTTTTCTCTTCCCATTCCATTCATTAATTGATGCCATACCTAAGCAGGAAATCTTAGATCCACTTGCAATTTCATTCACAACATGTCCAAATCCAAATCCAACTGCATCAAGAAACATAGAGTTTTCCTTCAATTGGACTTTTAAGTGTGCGCCTTCGTTACCAATCTGTTTTAGATTTGTTATTTCAACATCCTGAATTTGAAGTACCGGTTTTGGGTTATGCATTCCAAAAGGCGAAAGCATGTTTAATTCATTTATAAATGAAATAGACACTTCACTAGTCTGACATTGTAAATCTACTTCTTTGAGAGGAATAAAATCTTCATCCGTCATCGTTTGATCAGCAAATTCATTTAAACGCTGTCTTAATTGTTCGACATCTTCAATTGCTAATGTCATACCTGCTGCTAATGTGTGTCCACCAAAATGAGGTAAGATATCTTTACATTTTGTTAAGTTTTCGAACAATGAAAATCCTTCAATACTTCTTGCGGAACCCTTCGCTATGCCTTTTTCCTGATCAATACTAAGTACAATGACAGGTTTATAGAAACGATCAACAAGCTTTGATGCAACAATTCCTACTACGCCAGCATTCCAGCCTTCTTTTGCAACAATAATAACTTTGTTCGAACAATTATGATCTAGGCTATTAACTTGATTAATTGCTTCCTCAGTCATTGTAGTAACTAATTCCTGTCGCTCTCTATTCAACACATCAATTTGTTCAGCTAATGTCTTTGCAGCTTGTCTATCAGTTTCTAATACAAGGTCTACAGCAGGCTTTGCGTCACCTAAGCGACCTACTGCATTTATTCTTGGCCCTATTGCGAATCCAATCGTTTCTTCACTAATTGAATCTTGTGCCACGCCACTTATTTCAAGTAAAGCCTTCAATCCCACTCTATTTGTTTGCTTAAGCTGACGCACACCTTTTTTTACGATTAATCTGTTTTCATCAACTAGCGGCACTAAGTCTGCAACTGTCCCGATTGAAACAAGCTCCATATATTCCTCAGGTTCTCTACCTAATAGTGCTGATGCAAATTTAAACACAACACCCACACCAGCTAACTCCTTAAACGGATAGTTAGGACTAAGTTTAGGATGGATAATCGCTAAGGCTTTTGGTAAATCCTCTGGTGGTTCATGGTGGTCAGTAACGATTACATCTATTCCAAGTTCATTTGCAAAATCAACTTCACTAGCAGCTGAAATACCCGTATCAACTGTAATAATTAACGAATAATTTTGTTCATGTGCCCATTGGAATGCTTTTTTATTTGGTCCATATCCTTCACTAAAACGATTCGGGATATAAAACTCTACATTTGCTTCTAATTCTTTTAACGTTAAATACAATACAGAAGTACTACTTACTCCATCCGCATCATAATCACCAAAAATTAATATATTTTCATTTTCTTCTATCGCTTGAAACACTCGGTCTATCGCTATGTCCATACCCTCTAATAAAAACGGGTCATGAAAACTCATTTGTTCTTCATATAAGAAATTCTTTGCATCCTCAACTGTCGTTACCCCACGTGTAACCAGTAATTTTGCTAAAAGAGGGGATATCTTTAATTCTTTACTTAATATTTGTTCAGCTTGGTCATTCGATGACTTCGGTTTCCAACGTGCTTTTGATTTTAACAAATCTATCACCCCTAACTGTACTATTATACTAAAGTAAACTTAGTGGATGAAAGTATTATTTTTATC